>VSNE01000418.1 GCA_009774155.1 Lachnospiraceae bacterium | reverse complement strand
GTCTCAAAAACTTGGCAGATTGGTACTTTAGGAGGCTATATTCATTTTTAATCTACATTTTGCGGAAACTCAAGAGAACACTGGTCTGAATTGCGTTTTTTCCACATAATATAGAACAAATGAAGAGGAGAAGAAGCGTGCATGAAAAAATGGTGTCTTTTGATGCTGATCGTATGCATACTGACAGGATGCGGAGTACAGACCCAGGACGAAGAGCGGCTTAGCGATTTGGAATTTACTGTGATGGATCTGGAAAAGGTTCCGGAGGAGCTTAGAAATGTGTTAGAGGAAAAAAAGGCAAATCCTTTTAAGGTGACTTATGAGGATGAAGGATATATGTATATCTGCATTGGATACGGGGAACAGCAGAGCAGCGGATACAGCATTGCGGTGGAGGATCTGTACCTGACCAGTAATGCTGTCTATGTAAAGACAGAGCTTTTAGGTCCGGGAAGCAAAGAGGAGACGGCGAAGGCGACGACCTGTCCATATATTGTACTGAAGCTGGAAAATCTGAACAAATCAGTGGTGTTTGAATAAAGAGAGGGGAAGGGATTAGAGTATGGAGCTGGAACGGAAATATGTGACATTGAATAACAAAAAAGGAAAAGCCATCAGCCAGATAACTCTGGAGGAGGATTTGAATGTGCCGGATCAGAAGCCGGATATTTTCCGGATTATCCACAAGCAGGGAGAATTCCGCCCGGATGAAATTAAGGGTGAAGCCGGAAAGGTGAAGGTCCGCGGAATGTTCCTGTATCGGATTTTGTACATCGGAGAAGGGGGAGACAGGATGCCGGATACCCTGGAGGGAAGCATTCCGGTAGATGAGATCGTGTTCTTAAATGAACTGGAGGAAGGGGATCTCCTGGATTTTCACTGGGAGATTGAAGATTTGCATGCTTCTGCCATTCATTCCAGAAAAGCAAATATAAAGAGTGTGCTGGCCCTGACCGCAGAAGCCATGAAGGAACAGCCGGTGCCGCTGGTAAGCAGTTCAGAGGAGGAACAGGAGCTGCATGTGAGGACGTGTCCGGTCCGCCTGCAGCAGGAGGTAATACATAAAAAGGACACGCTGCGCATCCGGGAAGAGGTGAACCTGCCTCCGGGACGGCCCAACATCCGCAGACTTATCTGGAAGGAGCTGCGTCTGCAGGGAACAGAGGTGCGCCAGGAGGAAGGAAAGCTTTTGGTAAAGGGGGAGCTGGTAGTATTCTTCCTGTATGAATGCGAGGATGAACCAGGGAGAATCCAGTGGCTGGAGCAGGGAATCCCGTTCTTTCAGGAGGTGGAATGTGACGCATGTCATACGGACCTGACCGGAAAAACAGAGGTTACACTGCTTAGAGCAGATATGGAATTGCAGGCGGATTATGACGGAGAGCCCAGGATGGTCCGGATTGATGCTGTATTGGAGCTTCTGCTCCGGTATTTTGAGGAAATGAGCTGTGATGTACTGTGCGATGCTTACAGTCTTGTCAAAGAGATTGAGCCGCGCCGGCAGCAATACGTATGGGACTTTGTGAGGAATGTATCAGATTCCAGGGCTCGGGTCAGCGGACGCATGAAGCTTTCGGAGACAGATCCGGGGGTTATGCAGATATTAACTGCCGGCGCTCAGATCCATTTGGACCATGCGGAGCAAAGTGAGCGCGGGGTGACGGCGCAGGGCACAATTGAGCTGTGGGTACTGTATGCCACCTCCGACGATGCCCAGCCTTTGGCATGTGCAGTTCATTCTTTTCCGTTTGAGCATACGGCGGAGCTGCAGGACGGGGAAGGGGAATGCGAATGGCAGATTTTCCTGTGCATGGATCAGCTTATGGTGACAATGATGGATGCCCAGGAGCTGGAGATGAAGGCAACAATTCAGATGCAGACGCTTTTTTCAGAACCGGAGGAGCTGACGCTGGTGGAGGAATTGTCTGAAGCCCCGTTAAATACGGAACGTATCAAGCAGATGCCGGGAATGGTCATCCATATTGTCCAGCCGGGAGAAACCCTGTGGGACATTTCCAAAAAGCATGCGACAACCTGTGCGGCGGCTATGGAGCTGAATGAATTAAAGGACGAGACGCTGAAGGCAGGCCAGAAGGTGCTGATGGTGAAGGAGATTGCAAGGTGGGAACATAGC
>VSNE01000417.1 GCA_009774155.1 Lachnospiraceae bacterium | reverse complement strand
TGTCCGTACGGCCCTGAAGGATTATGATACTTCTTTTTATACAACCGTAGATAAGGATGACAGCGCGGATCTTCAGGAGGAGATGAGGGCGATTCTGGTGATTGCGGTGGCGATTATCGTATTTGTGCTTTGGTTTACATCCGGCACTTATATGGAGATTGCCATATTTATGCTGGTTTTTGCCATGGCAGCGCTTTTAAATATGGGAACAAACTTTATCTTCGGAGATATTTCCTTTATTACGAACGCGGTAGGCACCGTGCTGCAGCTTGCGCTTGCCATTGATTACGCGATTATTATGTTCCATCGCTTTATGGAGGAGCACGGCAGCGTGGGTACGGAGGAGGCTCTGATAAGGGCTTTGACAAAAGGAATTCCGGAGATCGCATCCAGCTCCCTGACTACGGTTTCCGGTATGGTGGCGCTGATGTTTATGCAGTTCGGCATCGGCATGGATATGGGGCGTGTGCTTACAAAAGCAATTATTTTAAGCATGCTGTCAGTTTTTTGCTTTATGCCGGGACTGATTATGATATTTGAAAAGCAGATCGCCCGCACCATGCATCAAAGCTTTGTGCCTAAGATTTACATATGGGGAAAATTTGTTGTTGCAATACGGGAAATAACGCTTCCCATTTTTGCGGTACTGGTAGCGGCGGCGTTTGTGTTCTCTTCCAGATGCAACTATATTTACGACAATAATTCCGTGGAATCGGCCAAGATGAATGAGTACCTGACCTCCAAACGGGCGATCTCAAAGAATTTCGAGCTGGATAACAGTATGGCCATTGTAATTCCGAAGGGGGACTATGAGAGCGAGGCCGCGATTCTGGCAGAGGTAGAGAAGCTGGATCATGTGGAGGCAACCCTGGGACTTGCCAACATTACGGTGGATGAGGACGAGGAATATGTGCTGACAGACGCGCTGAGTCCCCAGCAGCTTGCCAAGGTTGCGGATATTGATATTGATTTGGCGCGGATGCTGTATAAATTTTATGCCTGGAAGGAGGAAAAGTACGGCGCTTTTCTGAATTCCATTGATGAATTTGAAATTCCGCTGATTGATATGGTGGATTTTATTTACGGCGAGGAGGAGAACGAAACCTTTGACTTCTCCGATGATCTGTCCGCGGATATACGGGATATGCATAAAAGCGTATCGGATGCCAGACAGCAACTGGAGGGGGAGACCTATTCCCGTCTCCTGTTCACGATGTCCGGCCCTGTGGAGGGAAGGGAGACCTTTGACACTATTGATAAGGTCCGGGAGATCGCCCGGAAATATTATCATGAGGTTTATGTGGTCGGGGATTCTACCAGTGACTATGACCTGAGCAAGTCCTTCCTGACCGATAATATGAAGATCAGTATTATGACGGCATTGTTTGTGGCAGTGATTCTGCTTTTTACCTTCAATTCCTACAGTATCCCTGTGATTCTGGTGGCTACGATTCAAAGCAGTATCTGGATTAATTTTTCCGTGCCGTATCTGACGGATTCATCCATGTTCTTTCTGAGCTATCTGATTGTCAGCTCCATTCAGATGGGCGCGACGATTGATTACGCGATTGTCATTACGAGCCGTTATACGGAGCTTCGCAAGACGATTCCGGATAAAAAGTCAGCCGTGATAGAGACCTTGGATCAGAGCTTCGCCACAATTATTACGTCCGGAAGCATTATGACTCTGGCAGGATTTGTGATCGGTCAGATGACCTCCAATCCTGTAATTGCGTCTCTTGGAACTACGCTGGGTATCGGCACGCTGACCTCAATTATTCTGGTTATGCTGATACTGCCGCAGCTTCTGTATGTATTTGACGGCGTTATTCAGAAAACCTACAGGAAGAGGAGAATACAGTTCAATAAGGAGGTAAAAGCATGACGGGAAAAGCAGCAGGAATAAAAAAACGTATCTTATCTGTTGGACTGGCTGCGGTTCTTTTCGCTTCCCAGTGTGATTTTACAGTATTCGGAGCATCATCTGCAGTTCATATCCGCGATGAGGGAGAATTTCTCCTGCTGGCGGAACAGTGCAGGGCAGAGTCCTTCTCAACAGGAAAGACCTTCTATCTGGAAAAGGATCTGGATCTGTCGGAGCAGGAGAATCTGTTCCTTCCGGTAATGGACGGTGTGTTTGAAGG
>VSNE01000416.1 GCA_009774155.1 Lachnospiraceae bacterium | reverse complement strand
GTTATTCTCTGGGGGGCGACGACTATTTGAAAAAGCCTTTCTCGATTCCGGTTCTGCATGCAAAAGCAAGGCCGCTGCTTGGCAGGGTCAGAGGAGAGCATGCAGGAACAATGCTTCGGGCGGGCACTCTGGAAATTGATACACAGACTCATGAGGTGTGGAATCGCGAAAGCCCTGTTTTTCTGCCCCCGAAGGAATATGAGATGCTGGTGTTTTTTCTGGAAAATCCCGGCCGCATCTACAGCCGGGAGCAGCTTTTGATCCGTTTTTGGGGCTATGACTTTGACGGCAACGAACGCGTGGTAGACAATCATATAAAAAAACTGAGGAAGGCAATCGGAGTATGCGGATGTACCATACAGACAATACGGAAATCCGGATACCGGATGAAGGTAGAAAAATGAGAAGAAACAAAAAGAAGCTGCGAAAGCCGGTGATACTGGGATTTATCATACTGTACCTGGCAGCCATGGGCCTGGCAACCTGTCTGATGGAGCTGAAATACGAGGATGAATTTCTGCAGAACTACCGTTCGAAGGTGTCACAAGCATGTCAGCTTGTCAGGGAAGAAGAGAAAAGCATGCCCCCAGGGATGCCGGATGAACATCAAAAAGCCATATATCTTCACGATTTTTCTTCTGTATTTATTCTTGGGGATCATAAATACCAGCAGTTTTCCGGAGCGCTTTACAATCAGAACGGAAAGCTTCTGGCAGAAAGCAAAAGCTGCCTGCCCACATATAATTACCCTGATCCCCAGAGGCTTATTACGGATTATTTCCCGGTTTCGGATTGTTTGACAGAAGAGGAAACGGCACATCTGGCCGGATATGTCGCCCGGGCATGGCAGGAAAATAAAAAAAATCCGAAATCCGGAAGAAAAGAGACAGCTTTGGATAAGCTGACGGAATATCGTTTTATCACCTATACAGACAGTAACAGCCAGGAATTGTACAGAATTTATGTACAGAGAATACTGCTGGAGACGGAAGGAATCCCGGAAACAGATCCATTTTTAGGAACCTTCTATTCCACAGAGCCATATCCGGGAGCAGCCTATCATCAGACAGAAAATGAACTTCTGTGGCAGTGGGAAAATCCGCGCATATCCGATGCTCCATCTACGATATTCAGCCACCGCAGCATCATTGATACGTTTCCTTATATTATAAACGGCTTCCACGCATGGAAAAGCTGGGAGGAAAACCGTTTTCTCCATGAGTTTCCTTCTGAGCTGAAGGAAGAGGAATATAAAGCATTGGGTGAATTTGACGCTTCTTTTTCCGCATATGCAGATTTTGGCAGAACCGGGAACCAGATAAAGGAGGAATATACGATCAGTCTGGATGACGGCGCTGATTATCATCTGATTCTGGCTGCGGACAGCCATCCCTGGATTGCAGCCGTCAGCTATATGAAATACGCTTATCTGACATGCTTTGTCCTGATGCTTGCCTGTATGGTAAAGATTATCTATGTGACAGAACGTGCCTATCATCAGCAGGAGTCCATGGAGGAAATGCGCCGGAATTTTACAAATGCCATAGCACACGAGCTGAAAACCCCCCTTGGCATTATCCGGGGCTTTGCGGAAAATCTTCAGGAGCATACAAGGGAGGAAAAAAGAGCGTATTATCTGGAACAGATAATCGGACAGACCGAAGAGATAGATCGGCTGGCAGCGCAGATGATTGCCGTGTCGAAAATAGATTCTAAGCATCTGGTACTCCAGAAAGAAATCGTATCCATGTCCGGGCTGATTCAAGAACAGCTCATAAGGTTTTCTCCGATGATAAAAGAAAAAAATCTTCAGATACAATGTACAGTGGAAGAGGATTTTCTGGTGGAAGGGGATAGGGACTATCTGGAAAAAGCCGTCTGGAATCTTCTGTCCAATGCAGTTATGTATAATATACAGGACGGCCGGATCAGGATACATATAAAAGCCGGCTGCTGCATAATTGAAAATACCGGCTCTCCTCTCAGCAAGGAACAGTCCTCCCATGTCTTTGATATGTTTTACAGCAGCGATAAGAGCCGGGGTTCCCGGGATAAGCATACGGGGCTTGGATTATTTTTGACAAAAAAGATTCTGGAGCTTCATCATCTGGATATTGGGCTGGAAAATACTTCGTCCGGAGTCCGGGC
>VSNE01000415.1 GCA_009774155.1 Lachnospiraceae bacterium | reverse complement strand
GTATTTGGAAAAGGAACGGAACAGCAGGTGGGGAAATTAATCAAAGAGTATGGAGGAAGTCGTGTATTAATTGTATATGGTGGCAAAAGTGCGATTCATTCAGGCTTGCTGGAAAAAATAAAAAATATTTTATTACAGGAGAATCTTTATATTGCTGAACTGGGTGGCGTCGTTCCGAATCCCCATCTTGAAAAAGTATATGAGGGAATTCAGGTTGGAAAAAGAGAACAGATAGATTTTCTGCTGGCAATTGGTGGTGGAAGTACCATTGATACTGCAAAAGCGATTGCTTATGGATTAGCAGAACCGGAAAAAGATGTATGGGAACTTTATGGACATACCAGAACAGCAGAAAAATGCCTTCCGGTTGCAAGTATATTAACAATTTCTGCAGCAGGCAGTGAAACTTCCAGGGGAAGTGTAATCACGAATGAAAAGACGCATGCAAAACGTGCCTATGATGATAACCTTGCCCGTCCTAAATTTGCAATTATGAATCCTGATTTGACGAAAACTCTGCCGGATTATCAGACAGAATCCGGCTGTGTAGATATTATGATGCACACAATGGAGAGGTATTTTACAAATGGAGGTAATATGGAAATTACAGATGCGCTTGCGGAAGGACTGCTTCGAACAGTTATGAAAAATGCACAGATACTGCATACGGAGCCTGAAAATTATGAGGCCAGAGCTGAGGTAATGTGGGCGGGAAGCATTGCTCATAATGATTTGACAGGATGTGGAAATGATGGTGGAGATTTTATGTCGCACAAACTGGAACATGAACTTGGAGGCATGTTTGATGTAACACATGGTGCAGGTCTTGCTGCTATCTGGCCAAGCTGGGCACGTTATGTTTATCAAGACTGTTTGCCGCGTTTTTCCAGATTTGCAAAAAATGTAATGGGAGTAAATAGCAATGCCAGTGAGGAAGAAATTGCTGTACAGGGAATTGACGCAATGGAAAAATTCTATCACAGCATTGGGATGCCGATTAATTTTCAAGAACTTGGAATTCACCCGGATAATCAGCAGATCAGAGAAATGGCAGAACGTTGCTGTATCGCCAGTGGAAGCCATACCGGTTCGGCAAAAAAACTGACAGTTGAAGATATGGCTGCTATTTATTTAATGGCGAATCAGACGGGAAAATAAGGAGAAGAAAATTATGAGAAAAGTTAAATGGGGTGTTATGGGAACTGCATTTATCTGTGAAAGAAGCACTTTTCCAGGAATGATGCAGGCAGATAATTGTGAAATGTATGCTATCGCTGGGCGTAGTATGGAAAAAGCGAAATTTTTCAAAGAAAAATATGGTTTTCAAAAAGTTTACGGAAATTATGCCGAACTGCTTAATGATCCAAATGTAGAGGCAGTATATATTCCATTACCAAACACGATGCATTATGAATGGACAATGAAAGCACTAAAAAGAGGCAAACATGTACTTTGTGAAAAACCGCTTGCCCCAACGGAGAAACAGGCAGAAGAAATGTTTGCTGCCGCAGAAGAAAATCATGTTTATTTAATGGAAGCTTTTGCTTATCAACATAGTCCATATCTGAAAGAAATTCAGGAGGAAATTGAAAAAGGTACTATAGGTGATATCCGATATATGGAATCTGCATATATTACTTCTGATTACAACAAAAACAACATTCGTATGAAAAAAGAAACACTTGGTGGATGCACATATGATCTCGGCGTATATAATACAAGTCTGATTCTGCGTATTCTGAAAGATGAGCCGATAAAAGTCAAAGCAATTTCAAGTTTCTCTGAGGAAGGTATTGATACATTAACATCTGTTGTGATGGAATATTCAGATGGAAAAAAGGCAGCATTTTCTTCCGGTATGATTTTAGCAACAGATCTCGACAAACATATTGACCGCTTTGAAATTCAGGGGACAAAGGGAAGCATCAAAGGAACAGGATTTGAATTTAATGGAGATGGAGAATTAAGCTTTACAATAACTGTATTTGCTGGTAAAAAAGAAGTGCGAAAAGTGACTGTTCCGCAGAATTATCGACTTGAAGTGGAGCAGTTTGGTAGATGTGTGTCCGGCATTGAAACACCGGCGGTAACAAAAGAATTTTCAATCGCAAATGCTAGAATTGTTGATAAAATTATTAATGATATTGAATA
>VSNE01000414.1 GCA_009774155.1 Lachnospiraceae bacterium | reverse complement strand
TCTCCCGGAACCACACCTGATCCTGTCCTGTGGCCAGCTCATGCTGGTTTACCTGAGAATAGCCTTCTGCCCTTCCTGTCCAATAGTGCTCAATCTTTGATAATATCATACCCCTTACCCCCGGTTCTCTATTCCTTGGTTCCACCTTATCATAAGGTTATTTTTTTCACAAGCCGGGTGGGGGGTTATTTTTTCAATTATTTATACAGCCGGCTGTCATTCCATATACACCTGTTTTCTAAATTTCTACCAGCCTGAGCTCGTTCCCATGCTCCTTTATGATACTCATCAAATCCTCTGTTCTGAGCCAGACGGTCGCTGTGTTTTCGTTTGGGTGAACGCCTATCAGTCCTGACTCATCCATAAATTCTTTATCTATAAACACCTGAACTTTGCAGTCTGTATCATTTAAAATTCCGAGAGGAGTAACGGCCCCCGGAATCAGCCCCATAATGGTTTTTAAATCGTCCTCCGAGGCAAAGGACAAAGGACGCGTGTTATTTTTCCGCTTAAATTCTTTAAGATCAACCCTTTTATCGCCTTTCACTGTGATCAGATAATAATTCCTCTTTTTGTCATCCCGCACAAACAGATTTTTTGCATCAGCCTCCGGATAAGGAAGCATGACAGCGGAAATTTCCGCCATATGATATACAGCCTCATGTTCCGTAATTTCGTACCAGATATTCCGCCCATTCAAATAATTGTAAACTTCTGATTTGTTCATTTTAACCCGTCTCCTCTGTTTCAATTTCAGGATTTCCGGATATACTTCCTTTATCCTATACAATTTGATAACGAAACGTTCTCAAAAACTTCAGCGCTCTGAAAAATATTCTCAGGGACATAGCTATAAACGCTCCGTCGCTTCCTGCTGTCCTTTGCCTGACCAAATTACTTTATTTCCAAACAGCACCTTTTCAATCAGCTCTATATTTATAGATGTTTCATAATATCCATCATCAAAAAGCGGAGATACAAGCACCTTTCGTGCGCTAATGTATAATGCGCTGCCGTCTCGTTTATATTTCCAGCCGCGAAACGCTACCCCGGATTCTACCGTTTCCACCTGAAGCTTTAAATTATGACCATCTACAGATGTTGTGCAGTACACCTGTTCTCCGGCAACAGGCTCGCCAATCATATAGAGCTTTGCTGTAAATCCTAACGCAATGATGAACAGCACCCCGGTGATTATCATTACACCTTTTTTATACCCAGTCTTCTTCATATGATTACCTCTTTAATTCCGATTTTTTATTTTGTTTCATTTACGGCTAAGCCAGAAGCCGCCGCTTGTCCCCGCAAAACAAAATCATATTAATCCCTCAATAATTGTTTCCGTCAGCTTCAATGTTTCAGTAATATCCGGAGCAATGTAATATATAAAATCCGGGTCGTGCACATAACAAATGATCTGACCAGTCTTTCCCTTTTCGCTTGGATTGTAGTCCAGCATTAGATACAGAGAACCGGCATATTGGGCAAAAGGAAACCAGCGCTCACAGAACAAATACGGCTTTATACGCTCATCTAATTGCTGTAGCTGCTTTTCATCAATCACTTCTGGAAACTCGGTCATTTTATGATTTTCATTCTGAAAGTATGACTTTATTTTGTTCATTTCTTGCAGCGATAGCAAACGATATCCACGATAAAATCCCTCTTGCGGCCAAATCAAATCCATATATCCACTACCGTTTTTATATCTGTATACAGTTTTGAAATCCTCCGGCAGTTTTATTTGAAATTGGTTTTCAAAAGCCTTCAGCTCATCTTCTGTCACACCTTGAATTGCAAAATACTCATCAATATCTTCCTGCTCAATTTCTTCATCGTTTAGTTCTGCCGCATTTTCAAGAAAAAGCCGTTCATTTCTCTTAATAAGTTCTATGATGTCATCCATCTCGCTGCTTCTCCTCCAACTCCCGTTTGTCACTGGCTCTATTATACAATATCAGACTGCCAAACGGAATAAATTTTCTGAACATTGCAGACCACGGTAAAACGCGCCAAAACAAGCATTGATTTTCCCTTATATGGATAGTATAATCCGCATATAGAAAAAAACAGTTTTTATAACATTAATAGCTGAAAAATATCCGTTTTTTCATAATGCTGTCCGTATACAGCGGTATGATTATTTTGGAACTTCAA
>VSNE01000413.1 GCA_009774155.1 Lachnospiraceae bacterium | reverse complement strand
ATCCACTGCATTGTGATAGATGCAGACTGCCAGCAGCGGCTTCCATTTCCTGATTCCTTCCTTTGCTCCCAGCAGCATTTTATATTCATAGCTTTCAATATCGGCCTTCAGGAAGGTGTACCTTTCCCCAAGCATCTGATCCAGAGATACAATTCTGCACAATGTTCCCTCCTCCGGATTTTCGCCGCTTTCAGAAAACTTGGAGCCAAGTCCGTTGTTATTGTCATAATTACTGAATATCCCCATATTTTCTTTATCTCCTATGCCGTAGGAATAGGCGCAGAACTGTTCGTCCTTCAGATTCCACTCATCCTTTAAACGGTCAATTCTCTTTTTCAGCGCTTTATAGCTTCCGGAATCCGGCTCAAATGCAATAATTTTTCCGACTACTCCGTACCGTTCCCATATGTATCGTTCAATAGAGTCTCCCACATAAGCGCCGCAGTCCACAAAAACCTCATCCGGCGTACCTGTCATAAATTTATCAATCGCAAAGTATGGATTTCCGCACCGAAATTCTGGTGCGGGGCAGGTTCCCTGTATATGTGAGAGGATTATATTTGCATAGACATTTCTGGATTCTTCATCCTCCAGCAAATCATAGCATTCCAAAAGCCTTTCTGCGTGCTGCTTCAGAATTACTTCGTCCAGCAGATAACATTCCAGCTTCATCCCTGTTACCTGTTCTTTCACGGCGCTGATGACCTCGGGTCTGGGGGAGCATATCAGGACACAGATATTTTGCATATTCTTTAATTTGGAGGGGGAAATTATTTCTTTGCCGTTGCATTTTACCCCCCCCCCATACTTTTTGGGATCATTGTCGCAGTAGGCATGTATAAAAAAACCTTCCTTTTCCAGCCGTTCCAGACCCTCGGCATAAAGCTGCGCCGTGTTGCCCGCGCCCCATACTACAAGTCTTTTGCCTTCTGTCTGAGGGATGTTATGAAATAATAGTTCTTTAAAAGCTTCTCTGTTCATCCTTGTTCTCCTCTTGTTTTTTATATTCTTTTTCCTGCTTTTTCTGCTGCTCCTGCATATATGCGTAATATCCAAGGAGTCTTATATTTATATATCTTTGACTAATGCTTGCTTTGGCTGTCTGAAGCAGCGCATTTTCATAGTCCTCTTTCTCCATATGCAGATAGTCCTTTAAAAACTCCTGTTCTGAAAGCCGGAGAGCTGTAAGATATTTCTTATAAAATCTCTTTATTTGAGATATTTCCTGCTTCAGCTCATAGGAAGAACGGTTCAGGGAATCAAAGTCCAGCTCCCAGGCTAACCGGGCGGCGGTTCTTGTCAGGTACTGCCTTTCCAATTCTTCCTTTGTTTCTTTATACAGTTTGCTGCTGTATTTTTTTTCGGACTTTATATTTCCGTTTATTTTCAGCGGAGTAATAAAAAATTCCAGATTTTCTCCCTGATATTCCAGCGCCGGCAGATAATTCTCCGGAATCCTGCATATTACCTTTACCGTATTATATAATTTAGCTCCGATCAGCGCATTTTCAATCTCATCCAGATATAGTCCCTGTCCCAGTTCAAAGATATACTCGCAGTCATTATAGTTACCAATATATTCAACTCCCAGATATTTTCCCGCGCTGTCGCGTACCCTGACGGCAGCTCTTACAATATCTCCTTTCCGGATTATATTTCGTTTTTTAGATACGGCCTGGGTTTTCTTTTGGTATTTCTGAAGAAGCCGTCTGTTAATCAGAGCATCCGATATGTCGGAACACGCAAGAAGCTCCTCTACAAATTTCTGATTCAGATCTTCTTTGGAAATGTTTTTTACTTCAGAGACCTGACTGCCGGCTTCCTGAAGATTGTAACCATAGTATTCGTCTTTTTTTATAGCGTGATAGTATTCAATTTCCCCTCCATAGCAGCTTATTCTCTCTTTTTTACCAATATAGTAATAGGGGGCGATTTCAGACAATATCTTTTTCTCGTCTGCCTGATAGTATTTAAAAAAGGGTATATAGACTTCAGAGGGAGAGCTGTCATTCAAAGGCTCTTCAGAGTCATATCTGAACGGCAGGCTTCCTGATATGGATTCTTCCCCCAGCACATGAATCGGAATCTCTTTTCTGCCTCCGCCCTTCATTACCCGTTTCTGCTTTTCCTGATCCCATACGACAATATATACATTTCCGTTTCCAT
>VSNE01000412.1 GCA_009774155.1 Lachnospiraceae bacterium | reverse complement strand
CTATTATTTTAAGGAGCTTTTTATAATTATGAAAGAGAGATTTTACCGTTTTATGCAGGGCAGATATGGCGTGGATTCGTTTTCAAAATTTCTGGAATTTGCCGCGCTGGCCTGTGTCATACTGAGTCTGGTGTTCCACAATATTATGCTTGACTGGATTGTATGGATTCTGCTGATCTATGTCTGCTTCAGGACGTTTTCCAAAAACTATCAGGCGCGCTATGCGGAAAACAGGAGATATCTGGATGCAACGGCAAAATTTCGTTACTGGCTTGACCAGCAGAGAAAGCTTGCGGAGGAGAGAAAATATCATCATATTTATACCTGTCCGAAATGCAGGCAGAAGATCCGGATTCCGAAAGGAAAGGGCAAAATCATGGTTCGATGTCCCAAATGCCGTCATGAGTTTCAGAAGAGGAGCTAGGAATGTTCGGATACATTGCGGTACATAAGCCGGAACTTAAGATTCGGGAATACGAAATCTACCGTGCAAGCTACTGCGGCCTGTGCCGCAGCCTGAAAAAGCGCCACGGGAGGCTGGGACAGATGACGCTCAGCTTTGATATGACATTTCTGGCTCTTCTGCTGACCGGACTGTATGAACCACAGACAGTTACCGGATGCAGCCGCTGTCTTGCGCATCCGGTGCACAGGCATCATTACCGGGAAAACCCGTATTTTGACTATGCGGCGGATATGAATGTGATCCTGACCTATTATAAATGTCTGGATGACTGGCAGGATGAACATAAAGCAGTGAAGCTTTTCTATGCCCGTGCGCTGGGCGGAAGGATGAAGGCGCTTTGCAGGCAGTATAAGGACAAAGAGGAGCGGATAGGGCAGTTATTAAGGGAGCTTGGAGAGCTTGAGAGGGATAACTGCTGCGACATTGATAAAACTGCTGGATTTTTCGGAGAAATTATGGCAGAATTGTTCGTGTGCCATTCAGATGAATGGGAAGAAAGGCTTCGGCGTATGGGGTTTTTCTTTGGAAAATTCATTTATCTGATGGATGCCTATGAGGACATTGAAGAGGATTTGAGGAAAGGATGCTACAATCCTCTTCGTGAACTGTACAAAAAAGATACATTTGAGCAGGACTGCCAGCAGATTCTGAAAATGATGATGGCTGAGGCATCCAGAGCCTTTGAGACTTTACCGATTCTGGAAGATGCGGAAATCCTGCGGAATATATTGTATGCGGGAGTCTGGACCCGTTACGGGCAGATTCGCTGCAAGAGAAAGGAAACAGAACAGAAGTCATGATGACCGATCCATATGAGGTTCTGGGACTGAGGCACGGGGCCTCAGATGAAGAGATTAAGAAGGCATACCGAACGCTCAGCCGGAAATACCATCCGGATGCTAATGTGAATAATCCTAATGCGGCGCAGGCGGAGGAAAAATTCAAGCAAGTGCAGGCTGCTTATGATCAGATTATGAAGGAAAAGGAGCAGGGCGGCACAGACTATGGCAGCACCAATGGTTACGGCGGCTTTGGCAGCTATCAGCAGAGAAGCGCTGCAGGACAGGGGGGCGAATACGCCAATTATCTGAATGCGGCGATGAATTATATACGGGCGGGCAGGTATAACGAGGCTTTGAATGTATTGTCCGGTATCGATAGGAAGACGGCACAGTGGTATTACCTGAGTGCAGTTGCCAACAACGGCCTGGGGAACAATGTGGTTGCTCTTGAGCATGCAAAGCGGGCCGTTGCCCTGGAACCCAATCAATTAGAGTATCGGATATTTCTGCAGCGGCTCCAGGGGGGCGGAGGCTGGTATGACCAGATGAGCGCTCCCTATGGAGGAATGACAGTCATGGGCAATGATATCTGCTGTAAGCTCTGTGTTGCCAATATGCTTTGCAATATGTGCTGCTTTGGCGGCAGAGGGGGAATTCTCTGCTGCTGAATATTTACTATTTGCGATATGATTATATCACGAACAAAAGGATAGAGGAGTTTGTATGAAAAAATACAGAAGAGTAATTCAGACAATACTGTTTTCAGGAGCTGTACTGCTTTTCTTGATAAATAAAATGCCGGTACAGGCGACGGAAGCAGAGATGCAGGCGGCAGCGGAGGCACAGGCAGCGGCAGAGGCGGCAGCAGCACACGCGCCGGCGGCTGCCCAGGCACCCGCGGCGCCCAAAGCAGCCGCGGAA
>VSNE01000411.1 GCA_009774155.1 Lachnospiraceae bacterium | reverse complement strand
GATATCGCCTGCGTGCCGGAAGAGCGCCACGCCTATTCCGGATAATATAAGCCCCACAGCAGCTCTTCCGGAACGATGACGCATCCATTCAAATAGTTTCAGGGCAAATATAAATAAGCAAATATTCCAGAGCACATCCTTCAGCATAACTCCCAAATATTTATAATTGGAAACCAGCAGCAGGTTCATCCCCGCATAAAGGCAGGCTGCCTGGCCGCACACATAATGATTCAACAGCTTTATCGCCAGATTCGATGCATAGATCCAGAGAACCGTTTGAAACATAATGATTAAAAAAGGAGAACCAAAAGTGATCTGCGCGATCTTAATCAGACACGAATATGCAATCGGATGCCAGGCGGAATAGATGCCCTTATCGGTATTGATCCATAAAGCGGTGCTGTCCGATCCCATCAGTCCGGGGAAGGCGGCAAATGTATAAATCAAGGAACATACGGCTATGGGAATAGTAAGATAAAAAACAGATGTATTCCCGATTGTTTTAAGCTTCAGCGGCCTTCCTGCAAAACGGCAGGTAAAATATATTTTTAACAGCTCATACATGCACTGGTACAGAATGATCAGAAATACGGCTTTGCATGCATAGCTGATCCATACAGAATGTATTTGGTCAAAGCATGGGCCGGAACAGATATCCTCTATAGAAAGCATTATAAGAAAAAGGAGGCTCAAACAGCCCGCAGCAAAGCGGTCCTGTTTTGTACAGCATGGTCTTTTTTTATATTTCCATTGATATAAAGCTGATGTGACCAGTCCGCCAAAAAGAACAAACAAACCAAGCGACGCCGAATCCGGCAATTCGGAGGTCAGAAGCAGTACGCAAAATATAGCGGCAGCATAACCGGCTGAAAAGAGATATCCTATCATAGCTGTGTCACCCTTTCCTCTGTGTATGATATACCTGCCACAGCTTGTATTCGTAATCCTGACGGTGCTTCTGTACAATGGTAGATAAAATCAGGCCGGAAAAAAAGCTGAGCAGGCCGGACAGGAAAATAAATCCACTGACAATCAGCGTAGGGAAATTAGGCACCAGCCCGGTATGAAAATATATCATCAGAACCGGCAGAAACATTCCCAATGAAACGAGTGTCAGCAGCATTGCGATAAACGAAAAAAAGGACAGCGGCCTGTAATTTTTAAAAAGCTTCAGAATAGTGGCAAGAACCTTTATTCCGTCAGAATATGTGTTCAGCTTTGATATGCTTCCTGACGGGCGATCCCGATAATCCACAATTACATTTTCTACCAGCATATTTTTATCTACTGCATGAATCGTCATTTCCGTCTCGATCTCAAAGCCCTCTGATAAAACCGGAAATGTTTTTACAAAAGAATAATTAAACGCCCGGTAGCCGGTCATAATATCTTTGATATCTGTATGAAACAGTCTGTTAATTGTAAAACGAACCAGAGTATTCCCCAGATTGTGAAACGGTCTTTTATTTTCTTTAAAATATGTAGAGGAAAGCCTGTCCCCGACTACCATGTCCGCTTTTCCTTCCAAGATAAGCTTTACCATTTCAGGCGCGGCGTCTGCCGGGTAGGTATCGTCTCCGTCAACCATGATGTAACACTCTGCATCAATTTCCCGGAACATCTTCCGTATTACATTACCTTTTCCCTGCTTATATTCATGCCGTACAACCGCTCCCGCTTCCTCTGCAACCCTTGCCGTACCGTCTGTGGAATTGTTATCATAAACATAAATAACCGAATCAGGAAGTATATTCCTGTAATCGGAAACTACCTTCCGTATTGTCTGGCTTTCATTGTAGCACGGGATAAGCACCGCCGTTTTATCCATCGTTTCCTCCTTACTATAGTCCGGCCTCCTCCTTCCCCGCACAGATTAGGACGAGACGGTAAAACGGCTTTGCCTGTCTACCCGTCTGTATCTGAACATGAAAAGGAAGGATAACCATTCGGCTCCCAGTTCCATCTTACCAATGGAACATAAGTGGTATCTTCAACATCTTTTTCTGATTCATTTATATAAAGTCAGTTTCAACATACACTTTTCCTCTCAATTATGATTTATAGCATAGAAATGAGCCTTGAGAATACTTTATAAAAACCTTAAGGTTCTTCCTTAAGCCCTTTTATTCTTTAAGTTATTTTCCTTAAGCCCTTTTATTCTTTAAGTATTTCCCTTAAGG
>VSNE01000410.1 GCA_009774155.1 Lachnospiraceae bacterium | reverse complement strand
GACAAAAGGCTCCTCGCAGAAAGCGGGGAGGAAAAGCGCCTTTATGATAAAAAACGCGGGAACCCAGGTTCCTTAAAATTACTTGTTATAGCATATGCCGAGATATAAATTTAGTTTCGTCTTTTTACAGAGACAATATGGATTATTTCACTTTGTAAAATGTAAAATAACTATTTCAGGACTCGTCCTCCCATATATAGGGCGTCAACTGGTAAACGTAATAATTCAGCCAGTTTGTATACAGTGTATTCGCATGCGCCCGCCACATCAGCGCGGGACGCTGCGTATCATCGTCTTCGGGAAAGTATCCCTTCGGTGTCTGAATCTTAAGACCCTTGTCCTTATCCCTGTGATATTCCCTGGACAAAGTCACCCTGTCATATTCCGGATGCCCCATGACAAAGATCTTTTTACCGCCCTCTGCCATGCAGAGGAACACTCCTGCTTCCTCTGATTCCGCCATGATTTTCAGCTCCGAACAGCCTGCTATCTCATCCCGCAGAACCGTCGTATGCCTGGAATGGGGAGCCACAAAATAATCGTCAAACCCCCTTACCAGAGGCTCCTTTCGGTTCAGCACCTTATGAGTGTACAGACCAAACAGCTTTTCCGGAAGGAGCACCTTATTCAGGCCATAATAATAATAAAGCGCTGCCTGCGCCCCCCAGCATATGTACAGCGTGGAAGTCACATGAGATTCACACCATGCAAAAATTTCTCTCAGCTCTGTCCAGTAATCTACTTCCTCAAATTCCATCTGTTCCACCGGCGCGCCGGTAATAATCAGACCGTCAAAGCGCTTCTTACGCACCTCCTCAAAGGTCTGATAAAATTTATTCAGATGGCTCTTATCCGTATTCTTGGATTCATGATTCTGCACTGTAATAAATGTCACATCCACCTGCAGCGGCGTATTGGAAAAGCTGCGCAGAAGCTGCAGCTCCGTATCCTCCTTAAGAGGCATAAGATTCAAGATACCAACCTTTAACGGACGGATTTCCTGTGTTAACGCCCGGCTCTCGTCCATGACAAAAATATTTTCTTTCTCTAATATTTCCTTTGCTGGTAAATCATTCTGAATTCTGATTGGCATTATTCTCACCTGTTTCTATAAAATTTTAAAAAAGCATCACTCGTCAATATCCACAGTAACTGTCCAGTAGCTTTCCTTTGCATCGATTGCACTGACTGTCCCTTCCTTTTTCCTCAGACGTTTTTTCGTATTGTTGGACATGGCAACGGCATCCTTAATTGTATAATAAAACATAACGCCTGCCATGGTGCTGGAGCTGTCTTCCTTCAGCTCCACATAATCACCGACCTGTATTAGCCCAGCCCGCTCCATTCGGAATTCCATTTTTCTGACCATCGTATGCCACTCCCAAAAATTCTTCCAGGCAGATTCCCTGCTCTGTTATCAGCTTCGCCGCCGGAATTCCCACATAACGCAGATGCCACGGCTCCGAAATAATTCCGGTAATCCCGGATTTTCCGGACGGATAACGGATAATGTAGCCGTACTCCCATGCATGCTCCTCCACCCAATGATACTCCTTCGTGTCCCGGATTCCTTCATCCAGCTTCCGGTAGCTGCCGGTCATAAAGTCTACAGTCAGACCGAGCTGATGCTCGCTGGTTCCCGGTATCGCTACTACCTTCCCGGCCTCCCTGACTGCTTCCTTATGATTGTATCCCTCCGCCTCCAGCCGCGCAATTTTATTGTTAAACAGGTTTACCTGTTTCATATAAGTCCGATAGGAAGAGGTAATATTTATATGCATGCCCTCTTTTCTGGCATCCGCTATCATCTGCTTGATCGTCCGGGCTGCCCGCTCCTCCAGCTGATGTCCTCCTCCCACGCCGACCAGCTCCAGCTCCAGCTCATCCTTTAAAATATAGTCTTTATTCAAAAGGCTTAAATAACCGTTGATAATGGCATCCTTTGTATTCTTTTTAAGAGAGCTTTCAATATCCTTTTTAATCTGTTCTGTGACAACAGCCCCTTTGCTCTTGGAGCTGTTTTTTTTCGGTGTCTGTCTTGGCTGGGGAGCTGCCGGTGGCACGGCTGCATTTGGATCTGCCGCTGCCTGCGCTTCCGCCGCCGCTTGTGCTGCTGCCGCCTCTGCCGCTGCCTGCGCTTCCTCTGACGGAGCACCCACTGACGCTGCAAAAGATAAACGCA
>VSNE01000041.1 GCA_009774155.1 Lachnospiraceae bacterium | reverse complement strand
CTCCTCCTCCAGCTTTCCCAATTCCTCCATGGCCTTAAGACCTGCCGGAGTCGCCGCCCAGCCAAGTCCTAAAATATTCGCAATACAATTTACGGCAATCTGCTCCATGGCCGGATGTCCCTTCGGTATTCTGGGAAACAGCCAATGGAGAATCGGCTGGATTCCTCTGGTCATTCTTCCGATCAGGCCGGAGGCGCTCCCTATCTGCATCAGTCCCATCCAAAAGGAAAGAATGCCCAGCATAGTAATACACAGAGTCACCGCCTCCTTTGAGGAATCCAAAGCTGCCTGAGTCACCTCCGGAATGGTTCCGTGAATGGAACCATAAACAATTGCCAAGAGCATCATGCCCGCCCATAAATAATTCATATAAAAACTCCCGCAACATGCATTACTACATCTTACGGGAGTCTGTTTCATTCCATTCTATATTTTTTAATCTGCTCATTCTTTTTATCCTGTATAATCTTTACCACATCACAGACAGTAAGCAGATTTTTATCTACTCTGAATTTCACATCATATCCTGCAAAGGATACTCCGTATATTCTTTCCGGGTCCTGAACATACGCGGGTCTTGGGTCCTGCGAAAGCACGGCAACGATCGCCGGACGCTTATCCTCGGGATAAATTTTTAAAAGCTCCCCTGGAAAATCCACCTGAAGAGTATGCTCCTTAGTCTCTCCTGTATATCCCTCCCATGCATCCGGACGGCAGTCGCTTAAAGGAATATACGGCTTAATATCGTAGATCGGCGTCCCATTCATTAAATCAATTCCCGATACCCAAAGAACCGGTCCGCTCTTTTCGCTTATCTCTATTTTATCCAGCCGGACACAGGAAAGCCCGATATCGTTGGGACGGTATGGAGAACGGGTGGCAAAAACCCCCAGACGCTTTTTCCCTCCCAGCCTTGGAGGCTTCACTGTAGCTGACCAATGCTCTTTCCTTGATTCTGAGAATTTCCATAGAAGCCAAATATGAGAAAATTGTTCCAGTCCCCTTACCGCTTCCGGATTCCGGTACTCAGGATCAAACACAATTTTTCCTGTCAGCTCCTTTACCAGACCGCTCTGTCTTGGTATTCCGAACTTTTCCGGAAAATCCGTATCAATATGCGCAATCGTCTTCATTCTATCCCTCCGGCCAAACCAAGTCTTTTATGCCAGACAACAAAAAGCATGGTAAAAAAGCTGGCGCATCCGCCCACTACATTGGATATGGGCTCTGCCAGAAAAACCCCGAAAAATCCGATTCCGGGAATCATCGGAAGCAGAAACGTCAAAGGCACCACAATCACAATTTTCCGGAATATCGAAAAGGTAATGGCATACTTCGCCTCCCCAAGCGCCTGAAATGTAGACTGTCCGGAAAACTGCAGCGCCATAAAACAAAACCCAAAAAAATAGATATGCATGGCAGGAATCCCTGCTGCCACCAGCTTTGATTCTGAATTAAACATCCGGATTAAAGGACCCGGAAAGGTCAGCGTCACCATCCAGACCACACAAGTATAAATAATACATACCACCGTCATAAAACGGATTCCCTGCTTTACCCGTTCCTTCTTTCCTGCTCCGTAGTTAAAGCTGATAACAGGCTGGGCTCCATTGGCAATGCCCTGTATCCCCATGGTAGACACATCCCGGACTGAGTTTAAAACAGTCATAACTCCTACATACAGATCCCCGCCGTAAAACTGAAGCTGCCTGTTGCACACCACCTGCACCACGCTGTTTGTAAAATTCATGATAAACCCGGATACCCCAAGAGTCATAATCTGACGGACGACAGGCCAGTCAGGCGCTTCCCACTTCAGCCTCAGGCGGAGAATAGGTTTGTCGCTGAATAAAAAACACAAAACCCATACTGCCGAACCAAACTGAGCAATAACCGTTGCCAGCGCCGCTCCCCGCACTCCCATATGAAATACAAAAATAAACAGGGGATCTAAAAGAATATTGATCACAGCTCCCAGCGTCACGGTTATCATCCCGATTTTTCCAAAGCCCTGGGAATTGATAAATGGATTCATCCCAAGTCCAATCATCACAAACAGATTTCCAAGCAGATAAATTTTCAGATAATCACTGGCAAAAGGATAGGTTGCATCACTTGCTCCAAAAGCATACAGCAAAGGACGCTCAATAAGAAACCCTGCGATCGTCACAAATATCCCGGTTCCGATCAGCATACAGAACGCATTCTGCATAATCCTCTGCGCCTGATTAAAATCCTGCCTGCCCCTTGCTATGGAGCAAAGAGGCGCCCCTCCCATACCAAACAGATTAGCAAATGCCGCAATCATGCTGATGACCGGAAAGGTCAGCCCCACTCCTGTCAAAGCCAGAGAGCCTGCTCCGGGAATATGCCCGATATAAATCCGATCCACCATATTATAAAGAAGATTCAAAATCTGAGCCACAGTCATGGGAATCGCCATGCTCATAATATTTCCCGCAATGCTTCCCTCGCCAAAATCATTTTTCTGCTCCTGCATCCTCTCATCAGCTCCAAACCTTAATATCCATAAATATCATAAATTTCATCCGTATATTTTCCACGAGCTTTATAAATAATCAGCGGCTTTTCCACAGTAACCCTCGGTTTTCCACCCTTCAGGGCCTCTAAAAGCACCATATTCGGTTCCCGATCCACGTAAGGGTATACAAGCTGCATCCTTTTCGGCTCCAGCCCGTGAGAACACAGCCCTGTCATAATCTCCGCCAGACGGAAGGGCCTGTGTACCATATAAAAACGTCCCCCGGGCATCAGCAGTCCTGCAGCCTGTGATATCACATCCTCAAGCGTACATAACACCTCATGACGCGCAATAGCCTTAGGCTGATCCGGATTCTGAAGTCCATGCCCTCCGGTCATATAAGGAGGATTGCAGGTTACTACATGATAAGAAGCAGCCCCAAAAATGTGCACTGCTTCCTTAATATCTCCTGTCACAATATGTACCCGTTCCTGCAGATGATTGAGCCGCACGCTGCGCTCTGCCATATCTGCGCTTTCCGGCTGAATCTCCAGCCCGGTAAAGGATGCTCCCTTTGTCCTGGCCTCAAGAAGAATTGGGATAATTCCCGTGCCTGTGCCAAGATCCAAAACACGTTCGCCTCTTTTTATCCGGGCAAATCCGCACATCAGCACTGCATCCATGCCGAAACAAAACCGTTCCGGATTCTGGATAATCCGATATCCGTTCCTGTGCAGTTCATCCAGCCGTTCGCCTTTTTTTAATTCTACCTTCATGGCAGATCCTTTCCTTCCAGGAGCGCCTGATAAATTTCTCTTTTACCCACTCCACGATCCTTTGCGGCTTGTTTCATAGCCTCTTTCCGATCCATTCCCTGGCCTTCATAGAGCCGTACATGCTCCTCCACGCTCATCTTCTGATAGTCCGCCTGCTTTTCCTTTTGTATGCTTTCCCTGGATCGGCCTTCCAACACAAGCACACATTCGCCTCTTGGCTCCTGAGGCCCGTAAAATTCCCCGGCATCCTTCAAAGTCGTCTCAAAGGCAGTTTCATGCTTCTTTGTCAGCTCCCGGCAGATAGTAAGCTTCCGGTCACCCAGAACCTCCTGAAGCTCCTGAAGCGTTCTTTTAAGCCTGTGGGGCGCTTCATAGATGATCATCGTCCTGGTCTCCTCTGAAAGCTCTTTCAGCGTCTCTAAGCGTCTCTTTTTATCCTGTGGAAGAAATGCCTCAAAGCAAAATCTTCTGGTGGAAAGACCGGATAAAGTCAGAGCCGTTATGCAGGCGCAGGCTCCCGGAAGGGAAGTCACTGTCACACCTGCCTCCCGGCACATAGATACCAGTTCCTCTCCGGGATCAGATATCCCCGGAGTGCCTGCATCTGTAATCAGCGCAATATTTTGTCCCTCCAGAAGTCTTTTCACCAATGAACGGCCTTTTTCTATCTTATTATATTCATGATAACTGGTCATGGGAGTATGGATATCAAAATAATTCAAAAGCTTGATACTGTTCCTTGTATCCTCTGCTGCAATCAAATCCACCTCTTTCAGAGTGCGAATCACACGGAGGGTCATATCCTCCAGATTTCCGATAGGAGTCGCGCACAGATACAAGGTTCCTGTATTAGTTGCCATCTAATTTTGATTTTCCTTCCTTGCGTTCCAATGCTTCCAGCTCCTTTAATTCCTTATCCTCCACAGAATTGCGGTTATTTTTATCCTTTCTGCGGCGGGGCTTGAAACGAAGCTCTTCTACTCTGTACTCTCTTATTTCCTTTTCTTCATTTTCCAGAGTTACGATCACCTTTACAAGCTGACGAAGCACATTGACAGAGTTTACCTCCCCCCTGCTCCCGTCCCTTGCCGTTACATAATCTCCCACTCCGGGAAGGCGGCTGTTCAGCTCCTCATAGGTTTCCTCCTCATGCTTCAGACAACACATCAAACGTCCGCAGACACCGGAAATTTTAGAAGGATTCAGGGACAGGTTCTGCTCTTTAGCCATCTTAATGGATACCGGAAGAAACTCCGACTGATGGGTATTGCAGCAAAGCGTCCTTCCGCAGATACCAATACCGCCCAGAATCTTTGTCTCATCCCGCACTCCGATTTGGCGAAGCTCAATACGGGTTCTGAACACGGATGCCAGATCCTTTACCAGCTCTCTGAAATCAATTCTTCCGTCTGCCGTAAAGTAGAACAATACTTTATTATTGTCAAATGTATACTCTGCATCTATCAGCTTCATCTCCAGTCCGTGCTTCTGAATTTTCTCCTGGCAGATTTTAAATGCATCCTTTTCTTTTGCATGATTCGCGTCCGCCTGTTCGTCATCCTCCGGGGTTGCAAGACGGATCACCGGCTTTAACGGCTGAACCACTTTATCGTCCTCTACCTCTTTATCGCCAATCACCACATGTCCGTATTCCACACCCCTGGCAGTTTCTACGATAACATGATCGCCCGCCTGGATTTTCAATGCTCCCGGGGAAAAATAATAGATTTTCCCGGCATGGCGGAAACGCACGCCTATTACTTTTATCATATCAATTCTCCTTCATCGTCAGGAGAAGAAGCTCCAGCGCCATATCAAAATTCACGTTGGCATTCAGCCGGATTTTTGCTTTCTCCAATGCTTTTATAATACATTCCAGCCCTTCATAGGAACTGTGCTTTGCCTTTTGACGGATACTGTTCAGCTCATCTGAGAAGATAAGGCTGTCCGCATCGCAGGTGGCCTTGAACAGAAGTACATCCCTGTACCATACTGTCAGAAGATCCAGATAATCATTGATCTCCATCTTGTATGTATTAATTTTCTTCAAATCCTCAATTAAATCACTGATATCCATATCCGAAATATATTTAACCAGATGAAGTGCGTGATCCATCATCTCACCAAAGTTATCCGAAAGAGCAAGCCTTTTTGCCTTCCCCACGTTTCCCTGGGCAAAAGCGGTACAAATATCTGCCCGGTACTCCGGTATTTCAAGCTGATCCATCAAATAATGCTTCACCATATTGGAAGGAACCGGTTTTAAATCCAGCGTCACGCATCTGGACTGAATGGTCGGAAGCAGCATCCCCGTATTGGTTGTCAAAAGTATAATAACCGCATAGACAGGAGGCTCTTCAATTGTTTTCAGAAGAGCATTCTGCGCCTGTACGGACAGCTTTTCCGCTTCATCTACAATATAAATTTTATAAGGACTGCTGTAGGGCTTAATCATAATATCCCCGTTTAGCTGCTCTCTTATATCCTCCACACTGATCGTATTAGGCTTTTCATGAGTTACCCGGATAATATCCGGCTGATTTAAGCTTACAGCCTGCTTACAGGAACGGCACTGCATACATGGCTTTTCTCCCTCTGACTGACACTGAAGAGTCTGTGCAAAAATCCCTGCCAGAAGCTTTTTCCCGGAGCCCTTTTCTCCATTGATTATATAGGCATGGGATACCTTATTTAATTGAATCGCATGCTTCATATGTGCGATTGTCTGCTCATGTCCAAGTACATCCGCAAATCCGGCCATGTATTTTACCTCCCAATATATTTCATTCACCCTCGGTATTTCTTCTGCGAATATTATATCATACTGTCTTTTCTTTTTGAATGAAAATTTTTATCTCATTGTAGCACTTTTCAAAGTCCACATTCTGAAAACGCACGGCAATTCCTTCTTTTTTCAGATTTTCTTCGGAAAAATCTTCCGCGTCTGCCAGGAATCTCCTGCATAGCTCCGTGTACTTTGGAGCAGCCTGGCATCTCTCTCTTAACAGCGCCCTCTCCAGCCGAAGTCCATCCTCCACCTCAATATAAACCGGAACCATTACATCCCTGCCGAAATATCCGCACATGCCGCGCCAGGATTCCAGCGTTCCGATCACCGCATAAAATTCTTTTTCCAAATCCATCTGATCGTCGCATACTGTGAAATATTTCCACACCCCATGTACGGTATCATATGCCCTTACCTCCACCACCTTTTCCTCACTCTGAAGAAAAGCCAGCTTTTCCTCATTTACAAAATGATACTCTACCCCTTCCTGTTCCCCTTCCCGAATCGGACGCGTTGTATAGGGCACAATCCTTTTCAGGCCAAGAGCAGAATCTTCCATCAGCCTTTTATATATCGTATCCTTCCCTGACGAGCTTTTCCCCATCAGGCAAAATATCTTACCCATTTGTTCTCCTCTTTAATACCTGTACCATAGCTTCCTCAATTCCATGAAGCTCCAGTCCTTCCCTCAGGTACTGAAAAAGCCTTTCCACGATCTTTTCCGTAATTCTCTCTCCGGGTGCAAGAATAGGAATTCCGGGCGGATACAATGTAACAAAATCTCCGCTGATCCTTCCACAGGCATCCTCCAGCAAACATTTTTCCTTTTCCATTTTCTCTGTCTCCAGAAGCGTACAAATACTTTCTGTTGGAATGACTTCATCTGTGCCCTGTATACGGCCTGTCTGGATATTTTTTCCTCCCGGGCTCTGTTTCTCTGATAATCGTTTATCCACAGCCGTAAATGCGTCGAGAAGCCGCTTAAAACCTTCCTTTGTATCCCCCACGGAGGTAATTGCGCATACATAAGAACTGCATGCCATCTCCAGCTCAATATGGAATTCCCTGCGGAGTATCTCATCCAGTTCATGCCCTCTGATTCCTGTCCCCTGTACGGACACCAAAATTTTTGACTGATCCATACCCGGAAGCTCTAAAAGCTTCAGACTCTTCATCCTTCCAAGGCCGTCCCGAAGCATCCGAAGCTCCTTACAGAACTCTTCAAATGCCTGAGGATGATTGGCTATCCATTCCACGCCATTATCCAGGCTTGCCATCAGTACATAGGACGGACTGCTGGTCTGATAAACAGTCAGATACTTCCGTATCTTATTCCTGTCTGTCAGAGAACCATTCAGATGAATCAGAGCCGTCTGCGTCAGTGTGGGAAGTGTTTTATGCAGACTGTGAATAACTACATCCGCCCCGCAGCTTACCGAATCCTGCGGAAAATGATCAGAGAACGGAAAATGCGCTCCATGAGCTTCATCCACAATCAGAGGAATTCCATGGCTGTGCGCTGCCTGCACAATCCCCTTCACATCCGACACGACTCCGTCATAAGTCGGAGAAGTAATCATGACTGCCTGAATATATGGATCATTTTTTAAAGCATTCTCCACATTCTCCGGAAAAATTGCGCCATTTATCCCCATATTTCCTTTGGACTGTGGATAAAGATAGCGGATAGAAAGCCCTCTGAGGAACGCTGCATGATAGGCTGATTTATGACTGTTCCTTGCCAGCAGAATGCTTCCTCCAAAAGACGTACATCCGGAAACTGCAGAAAGGATTCCCGCTGTGCTTCCGTTGACCAGATAATGAGTCTCGCTTGAATGATAAAGCTTTGCCGCCCTTTCCTGAGCCTCCAGAAGAAGTCCCTTTGCATGATGGAGATTATCAAAGCCGGAAATCTCCGTAATATCAATAAAAAACGGATTTCCGATTTCCCCCAGACGGCGCTTATGTCCCGGCATATGCATGGGCAGATAATCAGAATCCGCATATTCTTTCAGCTTTTCAAATAATTCACTCATATTTACAACGAAAATACAATAATGCCGACGATAGTTACAATAATCGAAAGAATTGCCCGTTTGGTCGGTCTCTCTCCTAACAAAAAAACTGCCAGAATAGTCACCCAGATAATTCCTGTGGATTCTATCATAGGCGTAACCTTAAGCTCCACGCCCCTGTAAGCAAAAACATTGATAATAGTTGTCCCGAACAATAATGCATAACCCAGAAGAACCCGCCAGTTGAGAAATTTGTAAATTATATTTTTATGCTCCGTCTGTGCCGACTGTTTTAAAAGAATCTGGGATACCGACGCCACAAATACCGCCAGAAATGCCAGCGCATAGCTAATGTTCATCCATTCCATGTATACTGATCCCCGCAATAATAATGATGCTTCCAATAATGTTGTTCAATGTCACCTGCTCTTCAAAAAGAAACACGGACCAGATTAAAATAAGAATATATAAGATTCCTTTTCTTAAATATGCTGTCGTCAGGGGAACCAGTTCCAGAAGAAGCTGACACATGATTGCGAACGCTCCAAGACATCCCAACGCCAGTATATAGAAGAAAATAAACTCCCTGGAAAAAGTCTCAAACCTCCCTGCATATTTAATAAACACAGAGCTTAAGCTTTGAATCACCAGGGAAAGGGACAATAGGACAAAAATCTTTGCCCTGTTGTTTTTTTTCTGTTCCATCACTTCAGCCCCTCTTTTTCTATATTATAGGTTGCTTTGATTACATACTGAGGTTCTTTATTCATAGCCAGGAACATTCTCCCCAGATACTCTCCAATCATTCCCAAAAACATAAAGTTCAGTCCAAAAAAAAACGAAATAGCGCACATCAGCGACGGCCAGCCCATAGACATATCCGGTATTACAAATTTCATAATAATCACTGCAACTGCCGCCAAAATACCGACTCCCGCAAAGAAAAATCCCGCAACCGATGCAGCGCGGAGAGGAATTACAGAAAACCCGATAATGCTTGACCAAAGCCGGATAAGCTGCTTCAGGGTGTAGCCGGACTCTCCTGCCTCCCGCTCAAAATGCTGAATCGGCACACTTGTAATATTCTGTGTACAGCGCATAAATAATCCCAGCAGATAGGTATAGGAACCCTCATACTGAATTGAATAATCCCTGATAAATTTTCTCACCAGAAAGTAACTGGAGGTACGCACATCCTTTGGTTTCTTTATCATGGAGTTTACAGTAAAATCATTGAACCGGCTTCCTATATTCCGGAACCAGCTATGTTTTTTATCCGGATAATAACCATATACCAGATCATATCCCTCGTCCAAAGCTGAGAATAATTTTCCCAACTGAGACGGATGAGTCTGTCCGTCATCATCCATACCTATAATAATATCTCCTTCTGCGTGGCGGAGGGCTGCCATCAGCGCATTATGCTGCCCGGAATTTGCCGCCAGATCGATCACCTTTACATCCGTATGGTTCTCTGCCATCCTCCGAAGCACTGAGATAGTTCTTCCTTCGTCCGGAGAACAGTCATTCACCAGAACAAATTCCAGATTACTTCGTCCCAGCCTTACCATCTCCTCCCTGGTCATATCCACCACATGCTCAATCGTCTGACCAGATTTGTAGCAGGGAATAATTATTGAATAAAGCATCTATTTCCTCTTTCCTGACTTTCTTATGATATAATATCCAAGTCTGCTTGAACTGTCTGATACATGCCCCAGGTTGGACAGATCAAGCTCGCTGATCCGATATATTTCTTCCGGATGCGCCGTTTCATAGGCATGCATCTTTTCCACATCCTCCATAGTAAATAAAAACCGGATCTCCGCGGTCTGCGGCTCCTGTTTCTGCACAATAACAGGCTCTTTTCCGCATGCCACATCAATTACCATTTCCATAAAATCATAACCTGTGGACAGAGGAACCAGATCAGAGCCGATGCAGTCACCGCCCATACGGGAGCCTATCTCGATAATGCGCACCTTACCATTGGGCGTAATTTTAAATTCTCCATGGGAAGCGCCGTCCGTAATTTTCAGGGCATCCATCGCTCTTTTCATTACATAGTGCACCCTTTCAAGTATTTCTTCCGATAAACCGCAGGGCTGTCTGTGTCCGGATTCAATAAAGTGCGGCGCTCCTGTCGTAAACTTCTTCGTCACCGCCAAATTTGTATGCTTTCCATGATAGGAAATACATTCATAGCTGTACTCATCGCCTTCAATATACTCTTCTACGATAGCTTTTTTTTCAAAGGACTGCCTTACCGCCTCACGAATTGCATCCTCCAGATCTTTAAAATCCGTAATTTTTGTGATTGCCCGGCTTCCGGAACGATCGGTAGGCTTTACGATAAGCGGAAGATTCATCCCGAACAGATAAGGCTCCAGACAATCCACACAGTAAAACTTTGGCGTTGCAATTCCGGCTTTTGTAAAAGCCTCGCGCATAGCATATTTATTTGTTGATATTCTGATGCATTCAGCGCTGTTGCATGGAAGTCCCAGCCCCTGTGCTACCTTACTTACTGTAATATTCGCCAAATCGGAAGCAATCGTGGCAACTGCATCCGGCTGAATCTCTCTGCATTTTTCAAGAATCTGTTCTGTCTCCACAATGCTGATAGGATAAAAATAGTCTGCCGTACGTTCTCCCACAGAGCCGTCCTTCCATGCGAATACATGTGTCTCAAATCCCATCTCCTTTGCCTTCAGAATCAACTGATTCTGAAAATCGTTTGCTCCAATAATGACGATTTTCTTCATAATGTCCCTTCCATTTCCTTATCGATAAAACTCTGTAACCTTTTCTGAAATATAACGAACCTGTTCTTCCTTCAGTCCATAAAACAACGGAAGTCTTGTAAGACGCTCACTCTCTTTTGTCGTATAGACATCCTCCCCATGGAATCTCCCGAAGCGCACTCCTGCAGGAGCGCTGTGAAGAGGTATATAATGGAAAACGGCCTGGATTTCGTTTTCTTTCAGGAAACGGATCAATGCTGTCCTCTCTTCCAAATCTTTTGCCTTGATATAGAACATATGAGCATTATGCTCACATCCGGAAGGAATGGTCGGAAGTTTAATCCTTCCTTTATCTTCCAGAGGCTTTAAAAGCTCATAGTACAGATTCCAGCTTCTCATACGATCTTCAAAAATCTCGTCCGCCTTATCCAACTGTGCCATCAGATAAGCGGCATTTATATCTCCCGGCAGATAGGAGGAGCCTGCATCCACCCATGTGTATTTATCGATCTGGCCGCGGAAAAATTTTGCACGGTTAGTTCCTTTTTCACGAATAATCTCTGCGCGCTCCACATTAGCGGCATCGCGGATCAAAAGCGCGCCGCCCTCTCCCATACTGTAGTTCTTCGTCTCATGAAAAGAAAAGCATCCAAAATCACCGATGGTTCCAAGAGCCTTTCCCTTATAGGTGCTCATAATTCCCTGAGCAGCATCCTCAATTACCACAAGGTGGAAACGTTCTGCCAGATCCATGATTTTATCCATCTCGCAGGAAACACCGGCATAGTGTACCGGAACAATTGCCTTTGTCTTTTCCGTAATGGCAGCCTCGATCTTCTCCTCATCTATGTTCATTGTATCCGGCCTAATATCTACAAATACCGGAACCGCGCCCCGGAGTACAAAAGCATCAGCAGTAGATACAAAGGTATAAGAAGGCATGATAATCTCATCTCCCTCTTTAATATCTGACAGAAGCGCCGCCAGTTCCGTCGCATGAGTGCAGGAGGTAGTCAGAAGCGCCTTTGCAGTGCCTGTCTTCTTTTCCAGCCATTCATTGCATTGATGCGTAAATGGACCGTCTCCGCATATCTTATGGTTCTTGGCCACAGCCTCCTCTACATATTTCATCTCCGTTCCCACATATGGGGGTACATTAAAATCAATCATCTTTATCCTCTTTTCTATCGATGCGTAAGCACAATTCCGCGCCGCATGGAAACAGGCTTATAGCCCATATTAATAAATTCGTATGCAAATTCTGTTTCCAGAATATCTTCTTTGTACCCATAACAATAAATTACTGTCGGAAGCTTTTCCGGATGAATTTCATAATAAACCCTTATCAAAGGATCTGTCTCCAATGTCTCCCAGGTAGAATACGCCGCACACTCCGCCTCTGTATTCAAATACATCCACGGAGCAATACCAACAACAAAAAGTCTGTCCTCAGAAGTAAAGCAAAGCTCCTCCATGTCCTGAAGCACATCCTTATAAAGGCTGTCATTTTCCTCAGATGTACAAATCCCTTTCAGAGGTCCTTCTCTTAGTTTGTATGTCAGATGCGGCAGAGGCGCGTCTCCCCATACATAAACAATTCTCTGATAAACACAGGCAAGGAGCTGAACTGTCAGAAGTATACAGGCAAGAAAACGAAGTCCCGCCATTTTCCCCTGCTCATCTATTGCCTTCCATATCAAAAGAATAGATGCGGCGGATACAATCATATAAGATGCTGATACTGTTAAAATACCGGTATTGGTGGCAAAATGCGCCAAAAGCGTGTAGAAAAGTCCGGGCACATACCATCCGAAAAACAGTCTTTTATCCTTCTCTTCCGATACCATATAGGC
>VSNE01000409.1 GCA_009774155.1 Lachnospiraceae bacterium | reverse complement strand
ATATTTCATCAAGGCATTAATCCTGCCATACATAAACCATATATCATTTCCGTCCACGCAAAAAATACAGGGCCAGACCGGAATATCTGCCTGTGTTTCAAGGGAATTTTTTACTCTTGTATCCTGGTACAATACCGGCTTGCCCGTTTCCAGATATAACTGCACGATAGAGCTTCCGTCTCCATAATACCCATCCGACTCTGCAATCGCCCACTCAAGATCCTCTCCTTCATCAAAAATCCCATAGCCTTTTGCTTTAAAATCCTCTACAATTTTCCGATAGGTTTCCAACAAATTCGGCCTCATGGACGCAAGCGTGGATTCGTATAACGGATGGGGCCTCCACCACAATACACATTCTCTGTTCTTTTCAAAAAAGGCCAGTGTATCGGCTATTTTCTCCATCATATTTTCCTGATTCAGCAAATCAGAAACACTTGTATTATAAAGAATCACTTTCCTGCGTTTTCCTGTTTCATCATATATCAAAGAATGCCGCCGGGCGGAAAGCCTGCCGTCGTCCCGTTTTATTTCATAGACACGATCCAGCTTAGGAGAGCCTAATCCAAAAATTTTCTCCTCCCAGTAGCTTCTTTTCACATCCGGAAAATTCTTTTCCAGAATATTAATATACAGCCGCTTCATATTCTCCGATTGTAAAAAAACCATATCGGACTGCAGAACGCCCGATGTCATAACAAATCCTTCTTTTTGCTTTTGAACCTCCGGGCTTTCCGGGGCCGCCTCCGGAGAAATGTAGTAAGGAATATAAACTACCTTCTCCGCATATTTTTTTAGTTCCGGAATATAGTAGTCCGGATGTATGCTCGTCACATAATTATATTGATCATATGGATTATGGATAAATACAACATCCGGCCTGCGTTCTGATAAGCTGAAATTCCGGTAATCTATAACAGGTACATATTCCGGAAACTGATTCCCTTCATAATGTCCTGCCGCAAGCTCCCCCTGTGCGTTTCTCTCAAAATAAGGAATAGGCACCACATAAGCGTCACATTCCGGGTCCTCATCTGCAGCACGCCACACACTTTCCAGCGAATCCCACATAGAAGATTTATACGGAAGAAACACCATCTCCAGAAGTTCTGCAGCATCGTTTTTTATACTGTTTTCTATTTTTAAAAGCTCCCTTCGCAGAGCCTTGTATATTTTATTTGCGTTTACGGATTTGCACAGCTCCAGTTCTTTATAAAACTGATAAACCAGTTCACAATAGCTCTCTATGTACCCTACTGTAATAAAGCCTTCTCCTTCCGCCTCTTCAATAAAATTCCCCAGATGAAGGGCCCCTTCCTGACATTGCGCCATCAGCGCCAATACCGGCTCCGTCTCCTTCCTTTGGAGCCGTTTTTGAATCTCCATATGCATCTCATGAAGTGTCCCGGTTAATTCAAGCGCTTTTCGTTTCTGTATTTTCCTCATAATCCGCTCCATTTACCCCTGTATCGTTCAGCATTGCTTCTTATATGCATACACATGTGCTCTTTGTCGTCTTTTTCTTTTTTTCGATAAACACCATGCTGTCGCAATAAGTAATAAATTTAATATTATCAGCGTATATATTCTTTTCCAGTTCATCCGTTTCCGAATACTGCTTATGCAGGCCGTCTATCAGGCTTTTCGTATATTCTATAAATGTGTTTCCTCTGTATTCTCCCCCATAGTATTTCATATAAGAAGTATGAGTGTCTTCACATAAATAGATACCATTATCATCAACAAGATCAAACAGTTCTTCAAACGTAACGATCTGCTGATTCATGGTATGTCCGCCATCATCGATTAAAATATCAACCTTTCCTATCTCTTCTCTTATCCTGTGCAGGAACTCTCTGTCCTCCTGAGAGCCGATAAAAATTTTTATACCGTCTTCTTCAAACGCCCTGCATCCGGGATCAATATCTATTCCGTAAATTTTCACTTTATTATCAGAGGTTTTAAAATAGTCCTTCCACATTTGCAGGGAACCGCCTTTAAAAACGCCAATCTCCAGGATTGTCACATCTTTTCCCCTGTATTTTGAAAAAAATCTGTCATATGCTTCAAAGTAATGCATCCATTTATTCACTGTTTTATGTTTTTTGAAAAAAAAGAATTTTTCCAGATCATTCAGAGAGCTTTCCCGCAGTATGGCAGCCAGATCTCTTCCTGTTGCAATCATTCC
>VSNE01000408.1 GCA_009774155.1 Lachnospiraceae bacterium | reverse complement strand
GTTCTCCAATACGCAGGCACCCGGTACCGGGGCTGGCAGTCCCCGGGGAATACAGAACATACCATTCAGGGCAGGCTGGAAGCGGTTCTGTCGCGTATGGAGGGGGCTCCTGTGGAGGTTCACGGCTCCGGGAGGACAGATGCGGGAGTTCATGCGGCAGGTCAGACGATCAGCTTCCAAAGCGGCTGCGGCAGGAGCGCCGGAGAGATTCGGGACTATATGAACCAGTATCTGCCGGAGGATATTGCGGTTCTGTCCGTGGAGGAAGCGGCTCCCAGGTTCCATGCCAGACTGAATGCAGTGAGAAAGACCTATGTCTATCAAATATGGAACAGCCCGGTTCAGAATATATTTAAACGGCGTTTTCAGACAAGAATTGCCGAGCCTCTGGATGTGGAAGCTATGAGAAAAGCGGCCGGGCTGCTCTGCGGTGTCCATGATTACCGGGCATTCTGCTCCTTAAAGCGCTTTCAAAAGTCTACAATCCGATCCATACAGGAGATACGGATTGAACAGGATGGACTGGAGATCAGGATATCCTATACCGGGAACGGATTTTTATACCATATGGCGCGGATTCTGACCGGAACGCTGGTGGAGGTGGGGATGGGACTAAGAGATTATGCCCAGATGCCAGAAATTATCAGGAGTCAAAGCCGCGCCAATGCCGGAAGGCTGATGCCGCCGGAGGGACTGATACTGATGAGCGTTGAATATGACTGAAAAGGAAGATACCTATGGCGGATTATATTACAACCTATTCCAAAATACATTTTAACCCGCTGGAACCAAAAACAGAAGAGATCTGCATCCGGGATATTGCCCATGCCCTGTCTCTGACGGCCCGGGCAAACGGACATTTTCCAAAGTTTTATTCTGTGGGACAGCATTGTATTCACTGCTGTGAGGAGGCGGCGGCAAGGGGCTGTACAAAAAGGGAGCAGCTTGCCTGTCTTCTGCATGACGCAAGCGAGGCATATCTGGCCGATATTACAAGACCGGTGAAAGGGCATCTTTTGGAATACAGGAAGATAGAAAAAATATTGCAGGACCGTATTTTTGACAAATATCTGGGTTCTTTGTCGGAGAAAGAGGAAAGGCTCTGGAGAGAGCTTGACGATACCCTTCTCTACTATGAATTTGATTATTTTATGAAGGAAAAGCTGTATGACTGTCCGGGAATTCTCAAAAGCCGTCCGCTGTTTCGGACAGAGCCTTTTGAGGTGACGGAAGAAAAATATATGGAATGGTTCAGGAGGCTGTGCAGGGAATGATAAACGGCTGCAGGCTCTGCCCAAGGGAATGCGGGGCAGACAGGGAACATGGAAAGCTGGGCTACTGCAGGATGCCCGGCAAGCCCTATGCGGCGAGAGCGGCTCTTCATTACTGGGAGGAGCCGTGCATCTCCGGAGAGGAAGGATCGGGGGCGGTCTTTTTTTCCGGATGCAGTCTCCGGTGTGTATTCTGTCAGAATCATGAGCTTGCAGAGGGCAGGGCGGGAAAGCCGGTGACAGAAGAGAGACTTTCCGAGATCTTCCTGGAGCTGCAGGAGCAGGGGGCCAATAATATCAATCTGGTGACTGCGGGGCATTTTCTGACTTCGGTGATTCCGGCCGTACGCCGCGCAAAGGAGCAGGGGCTTATGATTCCCGTTGTCTACAATACCGGCGGCTATGAGAAGCCGGAGACGTTAAAAAGGCTGGAGGGGCTTGTGGATATCTGGCTTCCCGATTATAAGTACCGAAGCGCAGAGCTGGCGCAGAGATATTCCCATGCAGCGGATTATCCGGCGTGGGCAGAACTGGCGCTGAACGAGATGGTGCGCCAGGCCGGAAAGCCGGCGCTGGATCATAGAGGGAGGATGCTTAGGGGGGTGATTGTCCGTCATCTGGTGCTTCCCGGATGTGTCAGCGACAGCAAAGATGTGCTGGAATTTTTATGGGATCATTACGGCAGTCAGATTTATGTAAGCATTATGAGCCAGTATACGCCTCTTCCTCATATCGCGGCGTATCCGGAGCTGAACCGGAGGCTTACAGAGCAGGAATATAAGGAAGTGGTGGATTATGCGCGGTTCCTCGGCATGGAGCAGGTGTATATTCAGGAAGGGGAGTGTGCGGAAGAGAGCTTTATTCCTGCATTTGATAATAAAGGAATTGAGAGAAACATATAAAGGGAGAAACATATATAT
>VSNE01000407.1 GCA_009774155.1 Lachnospiraceae bacterium | reverse complement strand
CCCTCTGCCTCCAACCTTTTTTTCATAATGTAAATCATACATATTTAAAAAACGGTTGCTTGTCTTTTTTTCTACAGAAAGTATCCGATTGTTCATTTTCCTATCCCTCTAAATCCGTTTTTTCCACAAGTTTTCCGTCTCTCCAGATTCGTTCCAGATCATAAAACAGACGGTTTTCCTCATCGAAAATATGGATAATCAAATCCTGATAGTCCATCAGAATCCAGTTGGCTGTCTGATAGCCCTCCACCTGCTTTGATTCATAGCCTGCTTCGCATAATCTTTCCTGCACTTCATCTGCCATGGCCTGCACCTGATTGCGGTTGCTTCCGGAAGCAATAATAAAATAATCCGCCAGAACAGAAACATCGGAAATATCCAGAATCTTTACGTCCTTTGCCTTCTTCTCCTCCAGTGCGGCAATTGCGATATTTGCCATCTCTTTAGAATTTTTCAATACCATATATGGTTCTCCTTTGCCCAATTATTTTCACATTTTTTATTCCTGCGAGCAATGAGTCAAGCGGATGCAAAGCATCCATTTGACGAATGCCGCGAGGGTCAAAAACCCCGCAGATCTGCTGCGTTACAAATTTGATGCCCCGTCAGCTTGCTACGGGGTTTTTGACTTTACATAAAAATCATATGTCATCTTTGTCATAGAGTCCACATGCTCTGAGGAATCTCCCAGATATCCAAGCGTGTCCTCCAGAATTTTAAGAAGCGCTTTGTCCAGATCCATAAATGCCGTCTGCCGGATCTCTGCCAGATTCGGTGCCTTATCGCGTTTTGGCTCAATGTAGTCTGCCACATAGACAATTTTATCCAGAAGCGTCATAGCCGGCCTTCCCGTTGTATGCCAGCGGATAGCATCCAGTATTTCTTCATCGTCTATATCATATTTCTTTTTTGCCAGAAGGGCTCCCAGTTTGGCGTGAAGCATAAATGGATTTTTACGTTCCAGGCCGGTGATTTCCAGATGGTTTTTCTCCGCCATTTTCAGTTTTTTCGCATTCGGCATACATTTGGCACAATCATGCATCAGTCCTGCCAGCATAGCCTTTTCCAGATCATAACCGTAACGCATGGCAAGTGCTGCGCACGTATACATAACGCCCAGCGTATGCTCAAAACGGCTTTCATCCATCTCCTTTTTTAAATCCTTTTTTAAATCCTTGATACAGATTGCGTCCATTACTCGTCCTCCCAGGCGGCTGCCCAAGTTAATTTTACTTAATAATCAGGAATGCCGGTTTTATATAAGCTTTGATGCCGGATATATTCCGCCACAGCGTCAGGCACCATCCGGGAGATATCCTCTCCGCGGGCAACCATATCCCGGATGTCCGCTGAAGCAATATCCATATTCGGAGTATCCAGAATAAGAATATCCGCCTTATAGCGTCTTTTCAATTCCTGTATCCGTTCCTGAATCTGTTCCTTCTGGCAGTGGTCTCTCGCTGCCGCCAGAAGGGTGCACTCCCGGCTGATAATATCCGGCTCCCGCCATTTATCAAATTCAAACAGGGAATCTGCCCCCATAATAAAATAAAATGCTGTGTCCGGATAGTCCTCCTTCAGATGCTGCAGCGTCTCGTACGTATAATGATATACGCGGCTGGAACGCTCCGCTTCACAAAGCTTCAGATAAGGAATATCCCGGATTGCAAGCTCTATCATCCGCAGACGGCATTTCATATCCGCCTGCCTGGTATCCCGCTTGTGCGGGGGGTTTCCGTTGGGAAGCATCCATATCCCATCCAGGGAAAACTGTTCATATGCCTGTCTTGCCAAAGCAAGATGCGCATTATGGATAGGGTCAAAGGTTCCTCCCATGATGCCGATACGTTTCCTTGTATTCTCCATACAAACCGTCCTTATTTCGGCAGGACTATCTTCTTTTTGTCATCCCTGCCTTCTTTATACAATACAATCTTCTTTCCGATCACCTGTACAACCTGGGAGCGGGTACGTTCTGACACCAGCTCTGCCAGCTCCCGCGGATCATCCGTACAGTTCTGAAGCACGCGGATCTTAATCATCTCCCTTGCCTCCAGAGCCTCCCCGATAGCAGCCGTGTTCTCCGGGGTCAGGCTGTTTTTTCCGATCTGGAAAATTGGCTCCATAGTCATTGCCAGACCTTTTAAATATGCTCTCTGTTTGCTTGTCATCATTCTTTTTTTCCTTTTAATTTATGAC
>VSNE01000406.1 GCA_009774155.1 Lachnospiraceae bacterium | reverse complement strand
ATATTATCCCTCGCTCATGGACTTCAGGGGCTTATTTTAAGCGTTTTAGACAATATTTTCTGACAGAAGGAAAATTAGAGCATATTCATTTATTTATAAGCAGGAATAAGGTGTTTGATAAAGAAGATGTCTTACAGGAAACAATCATAATAAAAGTAAAAAAGACAAATCAAATGCCAGAAGATGTTACAATCACGTCTTCACAGTCAAATAATGATTTTGATAATCTGACTTCGTTGACTGTGCCGTATAACCTTGTGGTTTCGGGAGACGATTATTACGTTTATCTAGTAACAGATGAAAAAGAAGTTTCTGTGTTGGAACGACTACATAGATTCGATAAAACATTGCCGGATATTGGGCTGAAAATGAAAACGGGTTTGACAGTTGACTTTCGCAATCGCGAGATACTTCGTGATGATGCAGAGGAAGGTGCAATTCCACTTTTTTATCCGCAGCATATCAAGCAGGGAAAAGTGCAGTTTCCTATTCAGAAAGAAAACGAGTATGTGGTAACAAATCAAAAGGGATTGATGCAAGACAATCGGAATTATTTGTTTGTTAAACGTTTTACTGCAAAAGAAGAAAGGCGCAGATTGCAGTGTGGTGTATATTTATCAAAGAAATATCCACAGTATACGAAAATCAGCACACAGAATAAGATAAATTTTGTAGACGGATTGATAACGGAAATGTCAGAGTGCCTTGTGTATGGATTATATGTAATTTTTAATTCTACACTTTATGATGAATATTATAGAATTTTGAATGGTTCAACGCAGGTAAATTCAACAGAAATTAATGCAATGCCTGTACCTGATTTAGAAAGCATACAGGAAATGGGCAGGAAACTGATGAAAAGCAAGGATATGTCAGAAAATAACTGTAATATGATATTGGAGGGATATTGTGGGTAAAATTGATGAGGCAAGAGAACTTCTGAAAATGCTCGGAATGCCTAAAGCGCAGCAAGCGGATATTTGCTGCTATGTATTGTTGGCAATGACAGGAATCAAGCAGGATACATTATGGAAAGATGCTGGAAATGAGTGGATTCGTATCCATGATATTATCCAGTTTGCCAATACATATTACGGATCGACTTATGCGGAAAACAGCAGGGAGACTTTTCGTAAGCAGGCATTACATCATTTTCGCAATGCTGCGCTGGTAGAAGATAATGGAAAGGCTACAAACAGCCCTAATTATAGGTACAGGCTTACAGAAGAAACATTGCAGATGGTAAAGGCATTTCAAACATCAGAGTGGAAAAAATCTATGAATCGATTTTTGATGTATCACGAAAAGCTGGTAGACATTTATGATTCAAAAAAGAAAATGACAATGATGCCGGTGCGTATCAATGGAGCAGATTTTCAGTTTTCTACCGGCAAGCACAATGAACTGCAAAAGACTATTATTGAGGAATTTGCGCCACGATTTGCACCTGATTCTGAATGCTTGTATGTTGGCGATACCGTAGAGAAAGATTTAGTAAAAAATGTTGATAAATTGAAAGAATTGGGATTTGAAATAACTTTACATGACAAGATGCCGGATGTGGTTTTGTACAGAGAGGATAAAAACTGGATATATTTTGTAGAATCAGTGACTTCCGTGGGACCGATGGACGCTAAAAGAATATTGGAAATAGCGGAGATGACGAAGAATGTAACAGCAGGGAAAATTTTTGTGACGGCATTTCTTGATTTTAAGACATATAAAAGATTTTCGGAAACATTGGCATGGGAAACAGAAGTCTGGATTGCCGAGATGCCGGAGCATATGATACATTTGAATGGGGATAAGTTCTTGGGACCGAGGTAAAAGTGAGAGTAACTTACAAATAACTTGTGAAAGTAATTTGATTTTTCGATATACATTGGGTGATAATGTTTTCAAAGAACAAAAGGGAGATTATATATGATGGAGACACAAAATGCTTTTTTAATGTTTGCAAATTCTTTGAAATTAATCAGGCGAGCTGAAATAGAACATGAGGGCGAAAATATTATAGATGAAATCTATACAGATTTGCTTCCGAATGAAGGGATATTACAGTAGGTAAATTTACCGAGGACATCAATATTAAAAGGAAGAAAGGGAACTGGAAAGTCAACAATATTTCAAAAATCGATTGCCGACATGAAGGAAAATAAAGATGTAATTACTGTTTATATTGATGTTAAAACATTGTTTGATAGTGCAACTC
>VSNE01000405.1 GCA_009774155.1 Lachnospiraceae bacterium | reverse complement strand
TGTTTGTGTCAAGTAATCGTTGGCAACTTTCCACTTTATTTTTCTCTATGATATTTCATCGATTTTTTGTATGCTAAATAAACCCTTCCGGGTTCTTTCTCCGGTTAACAGCAAAACGCTTTCTTAAACGCTTTTCTTGATGCCGTCTGCATCGCTTCCACTATCGGCATATGTGCATTTACTACATCTACATACGCATTACCTTTTCCATCCTTCTTTGGTGCTTTTGCTGCGCTTAACGTTTCAACAATTTCCTGCATTTGCTTCGTAAACACCAAGCCATCTGTGTACCGGTCTATCGTTTCTATCAGTTCCCTGTTTTCTTTCCGGTACAGGGCCTTTGACAGATTGTTGGCTCCCTTTACCGACCACCGCATCCGCCGGTTCTTCATCCGCAGCGTAATTACCGTACAGTTCTGGCTTTCCTGCACTCCCATTCCTTTGTATATAATCCCTTCCGGCGGTTCGGCTATCTTGATTCCCCTCTTATCGTAGGGCAGGAGCCCTTCCCTGTTATTGTTCAGATATTTATATAATTCCATGGCTTTTTGGCTTTTCTTGTCCTTTTCATCAGGACTTCCCACACTGGCTGCATATATCTGTATGTACTTAAGCATTTCTTCCGGCTTGCCTGCATCAAACAATTCCCGGATTTCTTTCTGTGCCTTCCTGTCACTGATTTTTCTTAAAATCTCTTGGCAGACATGATACCTGTCTAACTGAAAAATCACATCCGGGTCATAAGGTTCTTTTATCCAAACGCCTCCGTCTCCATTCAGAATGCGCTGCCCTATCTCATCTGCATCATATTTCTTTCGGATGCAGGCTTCCCGCTTTTCATGAAATTCCCCGCTTTTCTCCATGCCGGCAAGCATTGTCTTTTCCACAAGGGTGCTGCGGTTCTGTTTTTCTTTCTCCGCATCCCAGCCCTCATACATGGTAAAAACCTTCATTTCCTGCTTCTTCATCTTTTTATGGTGCTCATCCTGCATGTTCAGCCACACACCATCCATTTCCTCAAACAGTACGGAAATCTCTTTTTCCCCCTCTGCCTGGCCTGCATTCATCTGCTTTACTGCGTGTTCTTCCTCTTCGCTGATTCTTTCACCCAGCCGCTGTATTACATTCCAGACACCACCAGAACTGATACTCTGTCCGCAGGTACTGTTTATTATCTGTGCTGTAACACGGTATGGCGATTCGGTTACTGTCATGGCAAGCTTCTCTGCCAGATTCGTGGAAATCAGCCCGATCTTATCCATCTGCATTGCCTCATCCAGCAGATACACATAGGCTTTCTTTCCGTCTTCCAGCTTTGTCTGATATACCCGCCTGCCATATGTAACTTCACCGTAAACTGTTTTTATCGTGGTGGTGCGTGTTCCTTTATTCCGATAGTTCTTTTTATCCCTTCCGTCTGCCAATTCCTTATCATAGGTTTCCAGCATAATAGTTGTAATCTCCCTGCCTAATTCACATACATAAGAAAATATTTTTTGTTCCAATGTCTTGAATGATACCAGTTTTTCCTCTACAATAGATTCCATCATACAGTCTCCTTTATCTGTTTGTGTCGCAACTAACATCATAAAGAAAAACTGTATGATTGGGAAGTAGGGAATTTCTCTGCTTCCTTTTTATTTTAGGAATAATTCCTATATATGCCAATAATAATTATACACTAACCAGCACCGTTTGCAGATAATTTCCCCTGTATATCCTTTTTTCTATCAACAGAAAAGGAGTAAACGGTAGACAGATTCTTTCCACTGTTAATTAAATTCACAAAAAAAGCACCTGCCGCTTCTGGCAGATGCCCTCCTGTTCAGTATTCCATTTCTGTTTCACTAAGCTGTCTGCGGATATCCCTGCCGCCGTACATGATGCGGACAATGCTCACTGTGTTTTTCGTTTCATCCGGCAGATAAAACACAAGGTAATTATCAACAGGGAAAAAACGGAGTCCTTCGCTGTGCCACGGCTCTTCTTCATACAGCCGGAACCGCATCGGCATTTCATCAAGGGAGCGGATTTCCTTCATAATCCGCTGCGTCTGCCCCGCTGCCGTTTCCGACACAAGCAGTTCATATGCAATATACTCGTATATATCCCTCAGATCACGCCTCGCCCCGGCCGTGTATACGATATCCCAGCTCATATCCCGTAATCCCGCCGCATTTCTTCTTCCACTGCATCTGCTGAATATACCCTGCCTTCCCGTATATC
>VSNE01000404.1 GCA_009774155.1 Lachnospiraceae bacterium | reverse complement strand
CATATCCGGCTTCTGTCAGTGTGGTCGCATCCGCAATCGCAAACGGCACATTCAGAATCTTTGCCAGCGTCTGTGCCAGCAGTGTCTTACCGCAGCCGGTGGGGCCAAGCAGAAGGATGTTGCTTTTCTGCAGTTCCACATCCAGGCTCTGACCTGACAAAATCCGCTTATAGTGATTGTATACTGCTACGGAAAGCACCTTCTTGGCATTCTCCTGTCCGATTACATAATCATCCAGAAAGCTTTTAATCTCTTCCGGTTTTAACAGATTGATCTCCTCCGCATCAATGCCATGCTCCTCCTCACCCATTTCTTCCTCAATGATTTCCGAGCAAAGCTCCACGCATTCATCACAGATATAAACGCCATTGGGTCCTTTCAGCAGCTTCATAACCTGACTCTCCGTCTTGCCGCAAAAGGAACATCTGATTTCATTTCTAGCCATGTAACTCTCCCTTAATGTCCTGCGATCACCTGGTCAATCAGCCCATAGGCCATTGCCTCGTCTGCAGTCATATAATTATCCCTTTCCGTATCCTTCTGGATAACCTCCAACGGCTGGCCTGTGCGCTCTGCCAGAATACTGTTCAGTTTCTCCCGGGTACGCAGGATATGCCTGGCAGCGATCTCAATCTCCGTCGCCTGGCCCTTCGCGCCTCCCAGAGGCTGGTGAATCATAATTTCTGCATTCGGCAGAGCAAAACGCTTGCCCTTTGCGCCTCCGGCCAGCAAAAACGCCCCCATACTGGCTGCCATGCCAATACAGATAGTAGAAACATCACATTTAATGTAATTCATTGTATCAAAAATCGCCATACCAGCAGTCACCGAACCGCCCGGACTATTGATATACAGGTGAATATCCTTTCCCGGGTCCTCCGATTCCAGGAATAAAAGCTGCGCCACCACAAGACTGGCAGTTGTCTCATTTACTTCTTCCCCAAGAAAAATAATTCTCTCCTTCAGTAAGCGGGAATAAATATCATAGCTCCGCTCTCCTCTGCTTGTCTGTTCAACGACATAAGGTACCAATGACATAGTTTGTTCGTCCTCCTCTTAATAATCCTGCTCCTTCGCCAGCAAGCAGAAGGGCACAGCTGCCCCGCCATGCCCCCTCTTTTTAAAAAATTAAGCTTCCACTGCTGCTTCAGTTACCAGGTCAACGGCTTTCTGAATTGCAATATCCTTCTTCATCTCATCTCTCTGATAGTCGCTGATCAGTTCTTTTACCTTTTCAACTTCCATCTTATACATCTCAGCCATCTTCGTCATCTCAGCATCCAGATCCTCCTCTGTTGCCTCAATGTTCTCAGCCTTTGCAACCGCCTCCAGAACGAGCCTGCTCTGAATGTTCTTCAGCGCCCTGGGTTTCATCTGCTCCTTATACTTCTCGGCAGTCATGCCGCTGAACTGAAAATACTGCTGAAGAGAGAGTCCCTGGGCCTGCATCCTCTGTGCAAAATCCTCCATCATCTGCTCGCTCTGAAACTCCACCATCGCGTCCGGAATCTCCATCTGAGCGCCCTCAATAATCTTCTCGATGACAGCATCCTCTTTCACTCTTCTGGCATCTTCTTCCTTATCCTTCAGAAGTTTTGCCTTAATATCCTCTTTATATGCATCCAATGTATCAAATTCGGATACTTCCTGTGCAAACTCATCATCTACTTCCGGAAGTTCCTTTACTTTGGCTGAATTCACCCTGCATTTGAATACTGCCGCCTTGCCGGCCAGCTCCTTTGCATGGTACTCTTCCGGGAAGGTCACATTCACTTCCAGCTCTTTTCCGATTTCCGCTCCTACAAGCTGCTCCTCAAAACCGGGAATAAATGCTCCGGAACCGATAGTCAGTTCATAGTCCTCGCTCTTGCCGCCTTCAAATGCCTTTCCGTCCACATAGCCGTCAAAGTCAAGAGAAATGATATCTCCCTTCTGAACTGCTCTGTCATCAACCGTGATAGTCCGTGCGTTCGCTTCTCTCTCCTTGGTAATCTCAGCCTCAATTTCCGCATCCAGCACTTCAACCGGCGCCTTATCCACCTGAATTCCTTTGTATTCACCAAGAACCACCTCCGGCTTTACAGCTACAGACGCGGTAAAAATAAACGGCTTGCCGCTCTCAAGCTGAACCACCTGAATCTCCGGACGGGACACGATCTCTTCCCCGCATTCGTCAACCGCCTTGGCATATGCGGACGGAAGCATGTTATCAATCGCATCATTATAAAACA
>VSNE01000403.1 GCA_009774155.1 Lachnospiraceae bacterium | reverse complement strand
GGATATAAACGCCGGCTCTGTTTCTTTTATTATCGACGGCGAGGGCGTGGTGGTTGCCCATCCTGAAAAAATTTATTACGAGGAATTATATAATTATCAGAACATGACCCGCACAGTGACAAAAAAAGACGAATATGGTAATGTTTTGTACGATGGCGACGGCAATATTTTGACAGAAGAGCTGCCGATTGAAATTTCCCCCGAATATAAAAATATGATAAAAGAGGTGATGGCAGGCAGAAGCGGACAGGGATTGATCACAGATGATGAAAAGGAATACTATATCAGTTATGCCCCCATCCCTATGGACGGTATTTCTGACTCCTGGTCTGTGATATCGCTCCAGGAAAAAGCAACGGCAATGCAGTTAATGGACCGGATTCTCCGGTCAGGAATTCTGGCGACGATAGCAACCGTTGTTCTGGCAGTGATCCTTATTTTTCTGCTTACCAGAACTATTACAAAGCCGATACAATATTGTCTGAAAAGACTGACCGATCTTTCAAAAGGAGATTTATCCACAGAGCTTCCGGCTATAAAAGGAAGGGATGAGATTTCGCAGCTCCTTGAAGCAGTAGGAAATACTATAGAAACATTAAAAAAGATCATTGATGATATTACGGAACAGCTTCACCGAATTTCAGACGGAGATCTGACAAATCAGGCCGTATATGTGTACAGCAAAGACTTTAACGGACTGGGGCAGTCTCTGGGAGCTATCAGCCTGAGCCTGAATCAGTCATTAAAGCGAGTCAGCGCTCACTCTGCCGAAGTATTAGCCAACGCCGCTACCCTCTCCCAAACGGCACAGTCCTTGGCAAAGGACACCGAGCTTCAGGAAAATGCGGTAGAAAAGCTGGCTTCTGAAATTGAAAATACATCCGGCGGCATCAGAGGCAGTGCGGAATTTTCTCAAAAATTAAAAGAAAAAATGAGCGAGGTACGTAAAACCATGTCAGCCAGCAACCGTTCCGCCCAGGAATTGCTGCAGGCTATGAATCTTATTCAAGAGGATTCCCAGAAAATCAGCGGTATTGCCAAGACCATACAGGATATTTCTGTCCAGACCAACCTTCTTGCCCTGAATGCGTCCGTGGAAGCAGCAAGAGCGGGCAAAGCAGGCGTAGGTTTTTCCGTAATTGCCAGCGAGATTCGGGATCTGGCTCTGCACTGCTCCGAAGCGGTCGAAAATACAGAGCAATTAATCGGAACTACTCTGGAAGAAATAGCAAAGGGCGTGGATACACTGAATGTGACTGTTGATACTATCCATAATTCGGCCAGGGAAATACAGGAAGCAAATGATCTGATCGAAGGAATTGCCAAGACGGCTGAAATCCAGACGGAATCTATGAATCAGATTTCGGCCACACTGGAACAGATCTCCAATGTGGTCCAAAATAATTCCGCAGTTGCTCAGGAAACCGCATCCTCCAGTATAGAAATGCAGGGCCACGCCCATCAGCTTCAGCATGCGGTGCAGAAATACCGCTTTTAAGTTGGAAGCAAAGTCTTTATACGGGGATGCAGTTATATTAAAATATCAGCATGGCATCCCCGAAGCTGAAAAACCGGTACTGTTCTTTTACCGCTTCCGCATAGGCTGCCATAATCCTGTCCCGTCCTGCCAGTGCGGACACCAGCATCAGCAGCGTAGACTCCGGAAGATGGAAATTTGTAATCAGACAGTCAATAAGCTTAAATTCATAGCCCGGATAGATGAAAATATCTGTCCAGCCGCTTCCGGCTCTCAGGATGCCGTCCTCTCCTGCGGCTGACTCCAGAGTCCGGCAGCTCGTTGTTCCAACAGCAATAATCCGTCCTCCCCCTGCCTTTGTCTCATTAATAAGCTTTGCCTGCTCCTCCTCCACCATATAGAATTCAGAGTGCATATGATGTTCTCTGATATTCTCCACCTTGACCGGACGGAAGGTTCCAAGACCTACATGCAGCGTCACATGGGCAAGCTTTACCCCCCTGCTCTGAATCTCCTTCAGAAGCTCCGGGGTAAAATGAAGTCCTGCAGTCGGAGCGGCAGCAGAGCCGGCATTTTTTGCGTAAACAGTCTGATAACGATTTTTGTCCTTAAGCTGATGGGTGATATACGGCGGAAGAGGCATCTGTCCAAGCCGATCTAAAAGCTCTTCAAAGATTCCCTCATAAGTAAAATGAACAATCCTGTTGCCGTCCTCCACCACATCCACAACTTCACCTGTTAAAAGCCCGTTTCCAAAACTGA
>VSNE01000402.1 GCA_009774155.1 Lachnospiraceae bacterium | reverse complement strand
GCCTAATACGGATGTCAGAAAAAGTCAAGAAAATGAGGAAAAATTCCTTCTGTTAATATTTAGTCAAAATAACTGTAATAAAATTAAATGCGCAAAATTGGAATTTCCGGTATCCCTCCGGATATATTTTTATTCCTGCGGACAATGAGTCATGCGGATGCAAAGCATCGGTTTGACGAATGCCGCGAGGGTCAAAAACCCCGCAGCTCTGCCGTGCTGCAAGCTTGATGCCCCGTCAGTCTGCCGCGGGGTTTTTGACTTAGGATACATGACAACTGTTTTAAGATACAAAGGAATAAGGAGAGGCTCTATGTCATTAACAGAAAAAATTGCAATCATTACAGACTCCTGTGCGGACATACCGCCGGAGCTGGCAAAAAAACACCATATATTTATTCTGCCTATGCAGATTATCTGTCCGGACGGGGAATACCGGGACGGAATTGATATCTGTACGGAGGATATTTACAGAAGGCAGAAAACGCAGGTTTTAAAATCCAGTACGCCCAGCGGAGCAGACGTGGCGGATACCTTTGCGGAGATTCAGAAGAGAGGATATACGAAGGCGGCGGCTATTCTTTTATCCGGAGGACTGTCCAGTACAGTAAATCATGTGCGTCTGGCAGCGGAGGATCTGGATAATCTGGAGGTGGAGGTCTACGATTCCAGACAGGGCAGTATCGGCATCGGCGTTATTGCCCTGCAGGCTGCCGAATATGCGGCGGACGGCATGGGATTTGAGGATTTGAAAAGAAAAATCGAACAGTTGATTACAGATACAAAGGTATTCTTTGCCATTGACACTCTGGAGTATCTGCAAAAAGGCGGACGGATCGGCAAAGCAACCGCCTTTGCAGGCGCCCTTCTGGATATCAAGCCTATTATGTCCTTTGATGAAGAGGGCGAAATCTATGCGGCCGCAAAGGTCCGCACCCATAAGGCAGTGGAAAAAAGACTGCTTCAGCTTGTAAGCGACTGTAAAAAAGAAAGCCGTCCCTACAATCTGGTTGTGGCAGACGGAGGCGCTTCTGAAGAGAGGGAGAACCTGGAGGAGAAGCTTACAAAGCTTTTTCCGGATTATCACAGGCTGTACCGTGCCAATATCGGGGCGGCTTTAAGCATTCATCTTGGAAGCGGACTGCTCGGAGCCGGCATCCAGTATCTGGATCAGTAATCAGCGGCAAATATCGAAAATAAACTCCGCTGCCTGATCCATGGCCTCATAGGCGGTTTTAAAGGGAGACATCTGAAATACATGCCACATTCCCTGATAGACGGTGACTCTGGCGCCCACATGATGGAGGACCATCTGCTTGTGAAGGTTTTTGGAGTCGGAGAGCAGAACTTCATTGGAGCCTGCCTGAATCAGCACAGGCGGGAAACCGTCAAAATCGCCGTACAGCGGAGAGATCAGAGGATTCTGAAGATCCTCGCCCGCGGCATAATCCAGAATCGCCCGGGTCAGATATTCCTCCGTAAGTATGGGGTCAATCTGACATTTGGTTTTATGGGATTTGCCGCTTCTTGTTAAATCGGTCCATGGAGAGAACAGAACCAGTCCTCTGGGAAGGATACGTTTCTGTTCTTTTAATTTTAAAGTCAGGACAAGAGCAAGATTACCGCCTGCAGAATCTCCGGCGATGATAATATCCCTTGCGCCATATCCCAGATGCATCAGATAATCCCATATTTTCACGGCATCCTCCAGTGCAGCCGGATAAGGATGCTCCGGTGCCAGGCGGTAGTCAAAGCTTAATACGTCCATGGAGGTGGAGGATGCCAGCTTGTTTGTGATACTGCGGGCATATTTCAGGCTTCCTGTATTATATCCGCCGCCGTGGCAGTAGAGCAGAATATATTTTTTCATATGGTTGCGCCTGACGCTTACCCACTCTGCATGAATACCGTCTGTTTCCACATCCTCATAGCTCATATCATTGCTGCGCACCAGCAGATTCCCCAGGCTGTCCTTAGACGCGCGCTGTTTCTCGATATCACTGTTTTCCACTAAAGTGTGCATCCGTTTGATGGCTTTCATCAGATTCTGATTGTGTTTCTGATTATCTGTCATATGTTTTTTGCCTCTCTTTTTTTCGATATTTATATTTTAACATATTTTTGTTTCTAACCCAAGAAAATCGTGGTAAACTAATATAAAAACGGAGTAATTATGAAAAAATCAAATCATTCCCGGAATCTCTGGTACAGGCTGGATCTGTCAGCGATTGTCTACCCGACCCTCCAGCGG
>VSNE01000401.1 GCA_009774155.1 Lachnospiraceae bacterium | reverse complement strand
TCAAGGTTCACCGCTCGCCGCTCAACGGCGACTCGCTTATCTTATCAAATCTTTCCCGCTTTGTCAACAGCTTTTTTCATTTTTTTTAATTTTTTTCTTGAATTAGACAAAAACTGATTTGCATCTGGACTGTTCTCACAGCCAGCTTATTTATAATAGCAAAACCTTCCGCAAATGTCAACACTTAATTCCAATTTTTTTATATTATATTATTTGCGCAGTAATTTCTGCAGAACCCGGGCCTGTACGGCGGGTGCATATCTGAATTATTATTACTTCTATACTATATGTATTCTTCCTAAAACCCCTCCCGCTTCCGCTGTTTTCTAAGCTGATAACGTTTTTCTCCTCCGTCCCACTCCATCTTCTGCTCAGCGGTCTCACAGATCAGTCCCGGCACTTCCACCGCCTTTCCGTCCGAGTCAATGGCAACCATCACAATATGGGCCGTATTGATCAAACGGCGCTGTCCCTGCAGAGACTCCGCATACGTATCCACTCTCACTTCCATAGAACTTCTGCCCGTATGAGTTATCTTTCCGATAAGCACCACTGTATCATTTAGGTATGCCGCCGTCTTGAAATTAAGCTGGTCAATGCATGCAGTTGTAATCTCGCACTCTGCATGTCTCTTCCCGACAATCCCCGCCAGTTCATCAATCCACATCATTAACTGCCCGCCAAACAGTCTGCCGTATCCGTTAATATGTCTCTGCATAATCAGATAGGTCTGTTCGGTTCTGCTGTCCTCTACCTTCTTCATCCTTTTCATATAGTCATTTCCCCATTACACCTGTGTCCTGCCAGAGAGGCTCTATGCTTCTGCCTTATCGTCCAGATCGAACCAGAATTCCACACCGTTTTCATAGTTAATCGCCCCGTAATTACGATGCATGGATTCCATAATTGCTTTAACAATGGAAAGGCCTACGCCGCTCCCCCCATACTCTCTGGTTCTTGCTTTGTCAACCTTGTAAAATTTGTCCCATATTCTTCCAATATCCTGCTCCGGTATAGGCTGACCGGTATTGAACACTCCAACCCTGACTCTGCCCTCCAGCTTTTGTACCGTAATTTTGATAATATTTTCGCCCTCCACATGATTCAATGCATTGCTGATGTAATTATTCATTACCTCCTCCAGCTTATATTCGTCTGCCCAGACATAGACTGGCTCCTGGTTCTCAAACACAAGACGCGCCTGCTTCTGTTCAAACAGAATACGCGTGGACTGCAGCATATTGTGAATCATAGCTACAAGGTCAAAACGTTCCATCTTTACAACTTCATTGCCGAACTCCAGCTCATTTAATGTGAGCAGACTTTTCACCATTGTATTCATCTTTGTCGCTTCATCCATAATAACCTCACAGTAAAAATTCCGGCTTTCCGGATCATCATTGATGCATTCCTGAAGTCCTTCCGCATATCCCTGAATCAGCGCAATCGGCGTCTTCAGCTCATGAGATACATTAGAAAGAAATTCCTTTCTCATCTCATCCAGCCGCTCACGCTGTTCAATGTCCCGCTGCAGCTCATTATTGGCTGTCTTCAGCTCGGAAATCGTTCTCTCCAGCGTCTCTGACAGTTGATTCATATGGTTGCCGAGAAAAGCGATCTCATCCTTTCCGCTTCCGGAAAATTTCACATTGAAATCCAGGTTGCTCATCCGCTCTGACAGCATGGCCAGCTCCAGAATGGGGCCTGCAATCCGCCTTGATAAAAGCTGAATAATTAAAGTACCCATCAGCAGCACCGAAATCCCCACATAGGCCAGAAATCGGTTTGCCAGCACCACACTTTCCCTGATTGGCTCCAGCGCCGTCCGGACAAGCACCTGCTTTCCATCATTCAAGGCTCCTACCAATTCCAAATACTCACTGTTCATATGGACATCCACATTCATACGAATCTCATAGAGTTCTGTTTCCTTCAGTATCTTTCCGCCGTCCATTTTCAAAAACAAATACATATAAAGTCTTTTTTTAAGAAACTCGGAATCCTTCACAGAGCTTAAAATTCCCTGTCCGTCACTTTCCATCACAAAAAGACTGATATTATCCGTATCACAGGCTACGCTTAGACGCTGAACAAACTCTTCCGTTTCCAGCACCTCCTGTTGGGCCGCCTGATTTAACTGCTCATACACTCCCAGCAGTACCATCTGCTTATTTCTGACATAATACCGTTCCAGAAAAAAATTATTGACCAGCCAGCAGGAAACGAGCATTGCCACCAGTACAGCCGAAAATAC
>VSNE01000400.1 GCA_009774155.1 Lachnospiraceae bacterium | reverse complement strand
GATTACAGCAATGCTACGATGAGTACCAGATAGAAGAAGAGAGGAAAGCAGTATGAATTACAAAACAGCAAAAAGAATGGACAGCCTTCCGTTTTCCGGAATCCGTGCCGTAATGGAGAAAGCTACGAATATGCAGCAGGCCGGCGAAAGGGTTATTCATATGGAAATCGGACGTCCGGATTTTGATACGCCGGAGAAAATTAAAAAAGCAGCCTGTGACAGCCTTGCAAAGGGCAATGTGTTTTATACATCCAACTACGGAACCCCTGAGCTTAGAAAAGCCATTGCAGAATGGGAGCTGGAGAAGAATCATGTGGCATATGACCCTTCCGAGGTTTTGGTTACGGTCGGCGTAGGGGAGGGAACTTATGCTTCCATGGCGGCTTTCCTTGAAGAGGGAGATGAAGTTCTGGTTCCGAATCCGGTATGGCTGAACTATATCCATGTGCCGTCCTCCCTCGGCGCAAAGCCGGTTACTTATCATTTAAAAGAAGAAAACAACTATCAGATTGACCTGGAGGAGCTGGAGAGCAAAATTACGGATCGTACAAGGATGATTGTGATTGTTGACCCAAGCAACCCGACCGGCGGTGTATTTTCCAGGGAAACTCTGGAAAGGCTGGCTGAAATTGCTGTCCGCCATGACCTTTTGGTTCTGTCCGATGAGATTTACGAGCAGCTTGTATATGATGGGGCGGAGCATATCAGTATTGCGTCCCTGCCGGGCATGAAGGAACGTACGATCACTCTCAGCGGATGCTCCAAGGCATACTCCATGACCGGATGGAGGCTTGGCTATATGTGTGCGCCGAAGGAGATTATTCAGGCCTGCGTCCGTGTTCACCAGTATACAATTACCTGTGCATCCTCTTTTGTCCAGGAAGCGGCGGTTACTGCCCTGAAGGAATGTGATGAAGATGTGGAGGCAATGCGCAGAGAATACCAGAGAAGAAAAGACTATGTAGTGAAAGCGCTGAATGAGATTGACGGCATCAGCTGCAATAACCCGAAGGGCGCGTTCTATATTTTTGTAAATATTAAAAAGCTGGGCAAAACCTCTATGGAGATGGCGGAATATCTGCTGGATACTGCAAAGGTTGCCCTTGTTCCGGGAAGCGCCTTCGGCGACGGGGGAGAAGGGTATCTGCGTATCTCCTATGCATGCGGCTATGAAGAGTTGACAGAGGCGTGTGATCGGATTAAAACGGCAGTGGAAGCATTGAGAAAGTAAAACAGATAAAATCCTATACCTTAGTTATTATATTTCCAATGGGAAAATGCTCCGCAGGTCATACGGCCTGTGGGGCATTTTCCGTTCAGATGGAAGTATCCGGGCCTCCCCATATCTCTCCAATCCGAATCTGGAAGCTGCGTTTCTGCAGATATTCATCCAGAGACTGCTCAAAGAAGGAGACGGCGTGCATACTGGTCAGCTTCGGATATTTGTGCTTAATTTTATAGCAGACACGATGGGGAGGGACATTTATCAGTTCGCTGATATAGAGAGGGCGCCGCCGGGCCAGCTCGGCGATGACAGATTCCGGGGCAATCATCCAATTAAGGGGATTTTTCCAGAGCCTGTCCAGCAGGGTAATCGTATCGGCAGCAATGTGCGGACGTGAGGATGACGCCAGCCACCGGTCATGCCAGATCTGGAAATTGTCATCCCAGCTTAAAAACAGTTCCATGGCGGAGTCCAGTTCATCCGTATGCACCAGGGGACGGGGAATCACAGGCTGATCAGACTGTACCAGATAAAGCTTCTCCTGGAAGAGCTTCTCGGAGATAATATTCTTGTAATGCAGATGGTGATAGACAAAACCGATATCAATATCGTGATTGTTTAGAAGTCCATACAGCTCGGAAGACTGATGAGTTCGGATATTCAGATCCAGCTTTTGATTCATTTCCAGAATCTGATTGTACAGGGGCGCCATCAGGGCAAGATTCATACTGTCCGTGCATCCAATCGTCAGAAGCAGCCGATCCTGATTGTGCTGCAGCGCCCTGGTTTCCTTCCAGAGGGACATCCATCGTTCCGCGATGGAGATAAAGTCCATGCCCTTTGCCGTCAGCTCCACCTGCTTATGCCCCTTCTTGCGGATGACCAGCGGAAATCCCAGCTCTTCTTCCAGGGAGCTTAAGCGGTGGCTGACGGTGGGCTGGGACAGAAAGAGAAGATCTGCCGTCTTTGTGATGCTTTTTGTATTGACAATTGTGAGGAAGGTTTCAATTTCTGATAGATTCATATGGATCTCCTTTCTTATATAT
>VSNE01000040.1 GCA_009774155.1 Lachnospiraceae bacterium | reverse complement strand
TAGTTCGTCGGCAGCGTCAGATTTGTTTAAGAGACAGGTAAAATGAACAATCCTGTTGCCGTCCTCCACCACATCCACAACTTCACCTGTTAAAAGCCCGTTTCCAAAACTGATTTTTGTACCTGGCTTTGCCTTTTTACCAGGCTTAACCAGCGTCTCCCATACCTTCTCTTCTTTTCTCTTCAGAAGCAAAATCTCAATCCTTGCGTCTGTCCCTATTTTGCTTCCTATCAGACGGGCCGGAATAACCTTTGTGTCATTCACCACCAGACAGTCGCCCGGATTCAGATAATTGATAATCTCTTTAAAAATATGATGCTCTGTTTTTCCTGTTTCCTTATCCAGCAAAAGGAGCCTGGAGCCGGAACGATCCTCCAGCGGGTCCTGCGCAATCAGCTCCTGGGGAAGTTCATAATAAAAGTCATGCAAATTCATATTCTCTACCTCTATTCTTTGTCTGCCAATTCTTATCAGTAAATCAGCGTTCTGATTACTCAATCCGAATCCCAAAACTTTTTTCCAGCTCCGCCCTCATAATTTCAGGACGCTTTTGTACAAAATCATAAAGGATTCCGATGTTCTGCTCCACCTCTTCCATATCCATCGTATACGTCTCATCCACGCTCTGTTTATAAGCAAAGCTTTCGGCAAGCTCTGCATCCCGCTCCGAACAAAGCTGTTCCACTGCGGCGCGGACCTTCTCCTCAGTAAAATATTCCTCCATGCAGAGCTTCATATAATAAGCAAAGCTCTCCCGGCAATCCTGGCGTTTCATAACCGCAGCAAACAGAGAGCTTTTATCCATAACCGCGCCGATGGAAATCCAGTCCTCCTCCGGCTCGTTGAAAATATTGAATCCTGCTTCCATATCGTAATACAGATAACGCCATCTCCCGTCCTGCCTGCCCTCGCCATAGCTTCCGTTGGAGCTGTAATAACGATAAAGCTTCACATTGTTCAACGGCCAGTCCCAGTTCCCAATATAAGTTTCAATGGCAAAATACTGGAGCATATTTTCAACGTCTGTCAATTCAGAGAATTGAGAAAATATCTCATCATTGGTCAGGTCCAGCTTTGCATATGTAGCTAATTTTTCATAATCCTCATATGCCCGAATCTCTTCCTCGTCTGCATCTTCATCTTTACGGATTTTATTATTTCTCAGCTTTACATTTTGATAGGAATCCCCTTCCTGCCTCAGACCATAATTTTCCTCCATATACCGGTCATCATAAACCTCCTGAAGCCACTCAAAATTATAGTACGCTCCGTTCAGCCATACGGATGCAGGAGCCACGGACTTGGTGTCAATTCCTTCTATCCCGCTTAAAAGCCTCTGAAATAATTCCTCCCGGAACAGGGTCACACTTTTATCAAAGCCATGAGCGCGCACGACCAGACGTTCATAGGAACCTTGTACATGTTCTCCCCCGCCCGGAAAATTATCTGCAAAAAGCGGATATTCAAAGGTATCCGCCCCGTATTCCTCTCTGGCATACAATTTAAAGGATTTATAATAATACTGTCTGCTGGCATGGCCGAAGATGCGCATTCCCGCATTTTGGGATATCAGCCGTTCCCCGTCCGGAGATAAGATCTCCACATAGGCTTCTCTCTCCCATTCCCGTCCCTCCTGGGTAAAATTGGCAGGCTGGGTCAGCTTACCCGATATATATTCATCACTGTTCACATACTCATCCCGGATTTTCCCTTCTACCATAATTCCATGCTCATAGTCGTAAAGATTATAAGGAGAGCTGGTCACACAGACAATATAGGTGCTGAACCGATCCAGAATCGTCTGCATATCCCGGGCATAGAAATAAGTGCGGGTAAACAAATCTCCCCACACTCCCGCAGCTTCATCATAAGTACGCGCCCGAATTACGCAGCTTTGCACCTGCTCTGATGCAGACATCACAACCGGAGCTTCATAAAACAGGCTCCCCAGCGTCGGAATACTTCCATCTAAAGTATAATAGATCGGAAATCCTCCTTCACTGGAAAGTCCCAGAACCAGATCCCCTTCACAGAAGGAAGCCTCCTGGGAAGGAATAATATCATCTGCCCGTTCCATAATCTCCGCTTTCTTCGGACTCTGCACTGCTACTATCAAAAGAATCAGGGATGCTGCCAATACCAGCAGCACCCTGACAGACTTTTTCATGGTCATTACTGTCTTAGCTCCGCTCCAAGAGACTGAAGACCGTTCAGAATCTTCTTCATGGCAGCCGTAACCTCTGCTTCCTCCAGCGTCTTATCTTTTGCCCGGAATACGATGGAATAAGCCACTGATTTACAGCCCTCCTTAATCTGGGCGCCTTCATAGACATCGAACAGCTCGTAGCTCTCCAGAATTTTACCGCCGCGCACGGAGATCACCTCTTCAATCTGCCCCACCAGAACATTCTTGGGAACAACCATGGAGATATCTCTTGTCACGGCAGGGAATTTCGCAATTCCCTCATATTTGCGGTCAAAGGTCGCTTTTTCTACAATGGACGGCATATCCAGAACGGCCACATAGGCACGTTCGCCGATGCCGTAAGCCGATGCCGCAGTCGGATGAACCTCACCCATATATCCAATCTGTGCGCCGTCATAAATGATGGATGCCTGACGGCCCGGATGCAGAAACGGCTTTCCGCATTTCGGATCATAAGTCTCCTTTTTATGCATGCCGATCCTGTCCAGAAATTCCTCCACAACCCCCTTCATAGTAAAGAAATCTCCGTCGCCATACATACCAAGAGTGAACTGCATACGTTCATCCGGAAGCTCGGTAAGGGGCAGACTCTTTGGCAGATAAATATTTCCCAGCTCATAAAGACGGACATTTTTATTTCTGCGGTTATAGTTTGTTGCCAGAGAGGTCAGCATGCCATTCAGGGAAATGGTTCTCATAATGGAAAAATCCTCACCCAGCGGATTGGATATCACAATCGCATTTCTCTCGGCAGCATCCTCCGGAAGCATTAGTTTGTCAAATACCTTCGGACTTTCAAAGCTGTAGGTCATGCCCTGGGAGAATCCGCAGTACTCTGCGATATCCCTTGCCACAGACTCTACCCTAAGATAAAACGGAAGCTTTCCCGTCGTCGCCTCTCCCTTTGGAAGCGTAGTCGGAATATTATCATATCCGAAGAAGCGGGCCACCTCTTCTGCAATATCTGCCGTGCGCAGCAAATCCTGACGGAAGGAAGGCACGATAATCTCATTGGCAGCACTGTCGTATTCCAGCTCTATGGGCCGGAAATAAGCCAGCATCTGTTCTTCACTTAAGTCCGTGCCAAGCAGCGCGTTGATGCGATCCGGCTCAAACGGTATCCGTACAGGCTCCCTTTTCTCTGTATAGACATCCACGATACCGTCTACCACTTCACCTGCTCCCAGTTCCTCAATTAACTGGCATGCACGATGAATAGCAGCCTCGGCATTGTTCGGATCCAGACCCTTCTCAAATTTACCGGAAGCCTCCGTGCGAAGACCGACTTTCTTGCTGGACAGACGGATATTCGTTCCGTCGAAGCAGGCCGCCTCAAACAGCATCGTATGCACATCATCCGTAATCATGGAATTCTCGCCTCCCATGATGCCGGCGATGCCGACTGCCTTCTCCCCGTCACAAATCATCAGAACCGTATCATCCAGCGTACGCTCCTGGCCATCCAGCGTTACGAATTTCTCATTCTTCTCTGCACGGCGGACCACAATCTGATTGCCCGCAATCGTATCCAGATCATATGCATGCATTGGCTGGCCGTACTCTTCCATTACATAATTCGTGATATCGACCACATTGTTAATGGGACGGATGCCCACAGATGCCAGTCTTCTCTGCATCCACTGCGGCGACGGGGCCAGCTTAATATTTTTTACAACTCGTGCACAATAACGGGGACACAGCTTTGGATCTTTCACCTCTACCTTGATATAATGATTTACATCATCCTCGCTTCCCTTTACCTCCACAGCCGGAGCCTTGAACTCCTTATGGAAGGTGGCTGCAGTCTCTCTTGCAAGCCCAAGGATACTGTAGCAGTCCACACGGTTGGATGTGATCTCAAATTCAAATACCACATCATGAAGCCCCAGCGCTTCCACTGCGTCCGCACCCACTGCTGCATCCTCCGGAAAAATATAGATTCCGCACTCCGGAGCCTCCGGGTACATATCGCGGCTGGAGCCCAGCTCCTCAATGGAACACATCATGCCGTTGGATTCGATGCCTCGCAGCTTCCCTTTCTTAATCCGGATTCCGCCCGGAGTCATCTTCCCGTCATGTCCGCCGGCCACACGTCCCCCGTCCAAAACGACCGGCACCTTATCTCCTTCTTTTACATTGGGAGCCCCTGTTACAATCTGAACTGGCGCTTCCTTTCCAATATTCACCTGACAGATAATCAGCTTATCTGCGTCCGGGTGGCGTTCAATCTTCTCAATCTGGCCGATCACAATATGCTCCAGATCGGCATCCATTTTTTTAAATCCTTCTACTTTGGAACCGGATAAGGTCATAGCATCCGCAAACTCCTGTGCAGTCACATCAAGCTCCGGTACATATGCCTTGATCCATGATAACGATGTATTCATATTCTTCTACCTCTCATTCTTCTTTCACTGCGCACATGGAAACAAATATTAAAACTGACGCAGGAATCTTATATCATTTTCATATAAGAGTCTCATATCATCAATCTCATATTTCAGCAATGCAATACGCTCCAGTCCCACGCCGAATGCAAATCCGGTATACTCATCCGGATCAATACCGCACATTTCCAGCACATGAGGATGAACCATACCGCAGCCGAGAATCTCAATCCAGCCTGAACCTTTACAAAAACGGCAGCCCTTGCCTCCGCACTTGAAGCAGGATACATCCACCTCTGCGCTGGGTTCTGTAAACGGGAAATGGTGCGGACGGAATTTGGTTTTTGTCTCCTCACCAAACAGTTCCTTTGCAAACTCCTCTAAAGTTCCTTTCAGATCTGCAAATGTAATATTTTTGTCAATGACCAGTCCCTCAATCTGATGGAATGACGGAGAATGCGTTGCATCCACCTCGTCAGAGCGGAATACGCGTCCCGGAGAGATCATGCGGATCGGCAGTCTGCCCTTTTCCATAGTACGCGCCTGTACCGGAGACGTCTGGGTACGCAGTACGATTTCCTTATTAATATAGAAAGTATCCTGCTCATCCTTTGCCGGGTGATTTGCCGGAATATTCAGCTTCTCGAAATTATAAAGATCGTACTCCACTTCCGGCCCTTCGATCACTTCATAGCCCATACCGATAAAGATCCGTTCCACCTCTTCCAGCGCGATTGTATTCGGGTGGCGATGTCCCACACAATTTTTTTTCGCCGGAAGGGTCACATCGATAACCTCACTTTTTAATTTCATTTCCAGAAGCATATGCTCCATACTCTTCTTCGCTTCGTCCATAACCCGCTCGATCTCTGCTCTTGTATCATTCACAAGCTGTCCAAAGGCCGGACGATCCTCCGGAGCTACCTCCTTCATACTTTTCAACAGGGCAGTCAGTTCTCCCTTTTTTCCAAGTACGGACACTCGTACATCGTTCAGGGCTTCCGGATTTGCGGATTCCCTGATCTTTGCAATTGCCTCTTCTTTAATTTTCTGCAATTTCTCTTTCATCATTAAACTCCTTTCAGCTTCTTCAAAGCATCCCCGGCCGGCCTCCTGTCCAATCGGGCAGGGAGGATTTATCTTCCCCTGCCCGCCGCGCCGGGCACCCGTCAGCTTCAGCTGACATGTTTCCTCTGGGTGCCCATATGCATAAAAAAGCTCCGCCCCCAACAGGGACGAAGCTATAATCCGTGGTACCACCCTTATTCCCGGTATCCTTACCGGGCGCTCATACTGCGTAACGTGCAGGCTACGTCATTCCCTACTCTATGTTCAGGAACGCTGCTCCGGCGGGAAATTCACAGCTCTGTCTGAACCTGGACGGGCTTACAGCCGACGGCCCCTCCTCTCTGCTGGAAAACAGACTGCTACTGACGCCTTCCTTGCATTTCACATATCAATGTTTACTATAACACAAACATTTTTAAAGTCAAGTTATTTTCTCTATCTTTTCATCTTTCCCGTGTCAGGAATCATCCTCTTTCATCTCCTCCAGCCATTGATTAATTTCCATTCCAATCAGTACAATATACATTACCGCATACAGCCAGAACATTAAAAGCACGATTGTGGTCAGACTGCCGTACATATTGAAGGCATGGCTGTATTCGATGTAAATAGAAAAGCCAAAGGAAAACAGATACCATACGCCGGCCGTAAAGACAGCTCCCGGAAGCTGTTCGGAAAACCCCGATTTCCGGTTCGGAAGCACCATATAAAGCAACGCAAAAAAAAGAATGAACAACGCCAGCATCAGCACCAGACGAAAAGAGAGAATAATTCTCGTAAATATGGCAATAAACGGAAAATATTTTGCAAACAGTTCATGAATCGAAGTACCAAACACCACCAATAACAGGGTTGCTACAATCAGGGCCACGAACAGCAGCGCAAAAACAGCTCCTCTAAGACGCATTAAAATATAATTGGGACTTTTTTCCACCTTGCAGATGGAATTCATTCCTCTGTTTAATGCCATAAAGCTTTTCCCTGCAGACCATGCCGTCACAATCGCCGAAATAGAAACCGTGGCAAGGGTACGGCTGTACATTTCATCAATAATCCCCAAAAGCCAGCTCTGAAAACCGATCGGCACAAAATCCCGGATCAGACTGTATAAATCTCCCTTTCCGATGCCGGTAAACTGTATCAGAGACAGGAGCATAATAATCAGGGGCAGAAAAGAAAGTATGATAAAATAAGAAGACTGGGCCGCATATGCTCCTACGTGGCATTTTTCCATATCCTTTTTCATGTCCCATGCTGCTGCAATCCAACGAATCATGCTTCCGGCCCATCCTTTTTCCTTTTTAAAGTAATATCATAACCTTTTTATTCCAATCTGGCAAGACGGATTCCCTTATAAAAATATTTCAGTATCTCATCATACCTGTATCCCTGTTCTGCCAGAATCCGCGCTCCGTTCTGGCTAATTCCGGCTCCATGGCCCAGTCCTCCTCCATACACCTGATATCCGTCAAGTTTCCCGTCCTTTTCTACCGGTTCCAGGACAAAGTATCCGCTGGACAGTAAATTTCCGCCTTCGCTCTCATTTCCATCATTTTTCTGAATCTTTTCCCCCGGAATGCCGAGCATCAAACGAATATTATATTCATACTTTATTTTCAGAGTCCCTTCTTTTCCCGTAATCACCATTTCCTGCACTGCGCCTCCGGTATTTCTCTTTGTAATCTCCGCCTCCTGAACCTCTCCTATCGTATCCGCATCCGGCCACACATAATTTTCTCCATCCTTTAACAGAATGCCGTCCCCGGTTCGTGCAGCCCTTATTTGAATCCACTTCTCTACATTCTTTTGTATCTGCCCAAGCGGCACATAACAGCTCCACCGATACCAGGGCTCTGCAATTTCCAGATCACCGGCATGCTTTTTCTTAATAAATTTCGCAAAGACCTTCTCATCTGTCAAATCCCGGACAGTCTCTGATGTTCCTACCCGTCTGCCCGCTATGTACGGAGTCTGGTTCCGATCTCCCTTTTCCCATATATTTTCATCTGTCGTGCTTCCGCAGGAGGTGGCGAAATAATATGCTTTTACAGGTCCGTCCCCATACAGCATAATCTGTCCTGCGGTATTCTCCACTGCCTGCCTCGTTTCCTCCTGACTCTCCACATTGTTATATACCTGATAGGAAACACTGTCATTCACATGCGCTTTATATTCCGGATAAGCATACTCCTGCATCTGCCATACGGCATAGGTTCTGGCACAGACTGCCTGCGCCTTCAGGGCCTCTGCCGCATAGCCTGACGGCATCTCACTGGGCACTACCCGGCACAAATATTCCTCCAGCGGCACCTCATTAATAATCACCCAGCCCTGAGCTTCTTCGTAATATTGAAGCTCCCCGGGATATTCCTTATCCAGCTCCTTATTCTTATGATAAATGCCTCCTCCGTCTCCCAAAAGCAAAACCCGAATGACCGCATTGGCTCCCGGCAGTTCCCATACCTCGTCAGGCGCCGGTGTCTCCTCCTCTTCCGGAATCACCAGTTTCTGCGCTTCATTCGGAGCCTCCTCTTCAGAATCTGTGTCCGAATTCCGAATCATCAGAATCAGCAGAAAAAACAGCATGCATATCAGTAGCATCGCCTTCTGCTTCAACCGTCTCTGATACAAATTCATCCCCTCCTTCCCAGCTTTCTCCCCTGTATTGTGTCCGGGAGCACTGCCCTATGCCGGACTTTGTTACCTGCGAAAAAAACGGGCATTGCATTTTCTGCAATACCCGGTATCCTCTGTTTCCCAAAGTGCCGTTCCTGTATTTTGACGCCTAGCCAAAGCTAGGTGGGTAACCTCAACAAACGCTCAGCCTTCCACTGGCATCCTTGCGGATGGAGGCATGACATCCCGTTTGCGATATTGGAATCCCATGAACGTAAATGTAGGTTCAAAATAGCAGGGTTATCGAACACCCCAGGAAATTTGTAACTCTAGTATAACCTATTTTCTTAAGTTTGACAACTATAGTGCACAAAAACTTATTCCATTTTTTCAAATTTCTGGAAAAACCGACAAATATCTGATTCTCGCTGCCGAATCCTGGCTATCCGAATATATCTGTAATATCCATTTTCCATGCTTCATTGTATGTCTCTTTGTACTGATTTATGCCATCGATCAGGGACCCGGCTCTTCCTGCCCGCCAGCGTCCAAAGCATATAAAAAGAGCGCCGCAAAATACGACGCCCCTTAAGGTTATCTGAAAAATATTAAGCCAATTCATCAACCAGCTTCTGAAGAGCCGCAAGAGCCTCATCCGGAAGCTTGTCATAACCGCCCTTAGCAGTAGAGAACTTGGCAACTGCGTCCACACGGTTCTGCATAGCGTTCTTCAGCGCTGCAACATAGTCAGCATCCTGCAGATTCGGAGTGAAGTCTCCGGTCTTTCCTGACCAGTCATTCATAATCTCGATATCTTCAAATGGTCCCCATTTTTCAAAGGAAGCCTTTCCTTCTACGATAGTTTCAAGAATTCCAAGAGTATCGGCAGGTTTTACCTTCTGTCCCATGAAATCTCCGGTGTTGACAATATAGCAGTCTACGTTTTTCTCCTCTACAAGCTTTTTGAATTTCTCATAGTCATGAACAAGAGGATAGGTTCTGAACGGATTTGCATAAGGCACAATACGAAGCGCATTTAAATCCGTACCTGCAGCTACACGCTCCGCGGTGGATGTCTTGGTAGCCAGAGTCGCGCCCATCACAGATGCCAGAGCAGCGCCCTTCAGTTTTACTACCGGCGGAATGGTCGGGTCTTTCATAATCCAGAAGATTGCGTTTACAGGAGCGTCAATCTTATCTACGCGGTTCGGAGACCACAGCTTAGATTTGATTGCGCGGCCGTTGCCGTTTCTGATATCTTCGGTTACAAGCTGAATTTTGCCGTTCTCATCCAGCGTAGCGGAACAGTTCTGTGCAGACAGCAGATACTGGTTATCCGAGCATCCGGTCGGGTAATCTGCAGTCTTGTCAAAATAAGTCGGCTCAAGAGCTACAGAAGAACAGGTTTCCGTATTAATAATAAACGCATCGTCATGAAGAACCGTGATCGGATATTTTCCGCCGTGTTTTGCATGAGTCAGAGTAGATTTGCCGGACCCGGACAGACCGAATACGGATGCCACATATTTGCTTCCATCCGGTAAAGTATATTCCTTCTGTCCGCCGTGGCAGCTCGCATAGCCGTTTCTGTTAGCCAGCGCCCATGCCATAGTCAGGGTGCCTTTCTTGTGCTCACCGAAATATTTCATACCAAGAATTGCCGCGCAGTTCTGATTCGTATCAAAATAGCACAGAGTCAGCGGATCGCTTAAGCAGCTGTAGTCCAGATCCGGAGCTTCGTGAGGCGCCCACTGGGGATCGGAGAAAATATAAATATCCGGCTCTTTTCCATCGCCAACCGGCTTGGAATTTTTATACATTTTTACATATTCGTCAGACATATACTGGAAGTTAATCATCCAGTTGTAGAGAAGATTTTCCTCTCCTTCCGGAATCAGAAGATGAGCCTTTACCATAAATTCCGGATCAAGACCTACAAAGCAGGTTGCATGATACATCGTTTTCCAGCGGGTCTCATATACAGCGTCCATAACGATTTTATCAAGCTTTACTTCGTCTACGCCTGGTTCGCCTTTAATACGGCGGGCTGCCGCATACCGTCCGGTAACTGCGCCGTCATTGAACAAAAGAACCTTTGCGTCCTTTTCAAGACCGAACTCCTCTCCTCTGTAAACAGGCATATCCGTTACAATCGTTCCCGGAGAATTTTTTGCTAACTCATAAGCTTCCTTTAAAGTATTCACCTTCACTACGTTATTACCATAGAATGCTGCTTCAATGATAGAACGAGTTTTTGAGAAACCTGGCTTATCCTTGCCGATTTCACTAAGCGGATAATAAGCTTTTGTTGACATGATTGTGTCCTCCTTATGTTATTAAATATTGTTATGTACTCAATATGATAGCTTGTCAAGGTCCTGTCAAACCCTGTCATGTCTCATTATACATTTTGTGAAAAAAAAGTCAAGTTAAAAGTATTTTTTCATGGCGCGCTTTACTTCCATAGCATACCATACCAGCACCAGGAAAAAAGCTCCCATCATCACCCATAACAGAGTATGGATATCGGTCACATAGGTATTCAGTATGGATACTCCTCCATATACAATCATCACCCCTCCGAGTGTCCGAAGCCTGGGCGACATAAAATTCGCATATCCCTGCAGATCCTTGCAGGCATCCACATCTGTTTCCTTAAATACAAGAAATGTACGGATAATCCTCCCCTCCCTCTGCAGAACATATGCACTGTACAGGGCATAAATCCCAAAGGCAAGTACGAAAATATCAATCAGATTAAAAAGTTCATTGTAGCCCATCTATATTCTCCTATTCTACCCCAAGAAATTCTCTGACTGTTTTCTTCATATCCGACGCCCTGCACACTGTTTTATGACGCACCGGCGCTGTTCTAAGCTCCTCAACCGCCTTTGGAACCTCCACACCGGAGATTTTGGAAAGCTCATCAATCAGTTCAAAATCCGTCATGCCTCCATACTTCTCGGCATCCACGGCTTCCATCACACTTCTGGCAAATTTATAAGGGCTTGCGGTGGATGCAATCACGGTCTTCGTCTCATCCCCCGTCTCCTTTGTGTATTTTTTATAAGCGCAGGCGGCCACCGCTGTATGAGTATCCATTACATAGCCGGTATTCCCATAAACCCCGGCAATCACTGCCGCCGCTTCCTCCTCTGTGGCATAATATCCGCAGAAATCCTCAAGCTGCTCTTTCATCTGCTGTGTAATCCTGTATTTCCCCTCTTTTTCAAGAGCACCCATCAGCTCCACATCCTTTTCCGCATCCGCTCCTGCAATGCGGTACAAAAGACGCTCCAGATTGCTGGAAATTAAAATATCCATAGAAGGGGAGGTAGTCAGAATAAACGGACGGTTTCTGTCGTATTCCCCGGTTTGGAAGAAATCATACAGTACTTTATTATCATTGGATGCGCATATAAGCTTCCCAATCGGCGCTCCCATCTGCTTTGCATAATAAGCTGCCAGAATATTTCCGAAATTACCGGTCGGAACAACCACATTCACTCTCTCGCCAGCCGCCAGCTCACCTTCCTCCAGAAGCTTTGCGCAGGCATATACGTAATATACAATCTGAGGCGCCAAACGTCCGATATTAATCGAATTGGCGCTGGAAAGCTGAAATCCTGCCCTGTCCAGCTCCTCTTTCAAGGCTTTATCGGCGAAGATGGCCTTCACGCCGCTCTGGGCATCGTCAAAATTGCCCTGAATGCCCACGACAAATGTATTGTCTCCCTTCTGAGTCACCATCTGCTTCTCCTGAATCGGACTTACGCCATTTTTCGGATAAAATACAATAATCCTTGTTCCCGGCACATCCGCAAAGCCTGCCAGAGCGGCCTTTCCGGTATCTCCGGAGGTTGCCGTCAGGATCACAATTTCATTCTGAATGTTATTCTTTTTCGCCGCCGTGGTCATCAGATACGGAAGAACCGAAAGAGCCATATCCTTAAATGCGATCGTGGCGCCGTGAAACAGCTCCAGATAATAAGCGCCGTCCACCTTGGCCAGAGGAGCGACAGCCTCCGTATCAAATTTTTCATCATATGCGCTGCGAATGCAGTATTTCAGTTCTTCCTCCGTAAAATCTGTCAGGAAAAGCTTCAGTATCTCATATGCAGTCTCCTGATAAGACATTCCCGCAAGCTGCTCCATAGACAAATCCAGTCCGGGAATCTCCTCCGGTACGAACAGTCCTCCGTCCCCTGCCAGCCCCTGAAGAATTGCCTTAGATGCAGTTACCGCTTCTTCCTTGCCTCTTGTACTCTTATATAACAATTCCATCGTCTCTCTTTCCTTTGCTTTTTACTGCGCCTGATTCCGCTTCCGGCGCCGCTGCAGTGCAATATCCCGATCCTTTGCCGCTCATTGCCTTCGTGTATTCTATCATACCAGTCAAAAAAAAGAAAGAGGCATAAGCCTCTTTTATTTTTTTAGATGTTTCTTAATG
>VSNE01000004.1:6310-23078 GCA_009774155.1 Lachnospiraceae bacterium | reverse complement strand
CATATCCTGTTGTCATTCTGTCCGATCCCGTCATTCTGCCAATCAAAAGTCTCCTCAGATTATATGCGGCTTTCATTTAAAATATATCGAAAAATCAATCTTTGAATATAATAACGAAAAAAGGCTTTCTACCATGCTTTTAAACATTTTTCTCCTCGTATCCGCCCTGTGCCTGGACACCTTTGTGGCCAGCGCGGCCTACGGGCTTAATCAAGTTTCCCTCTCCCGGCTGCAGATTGCCGCCATCAACGGGATATGCAGTCTCTGCCTGTGTCTGTCTCTTCTGTTCGGTGCCCTGATTGACAGCCTGATTCCGGAGACCTTTACAAAAGAAATCTGCTTTTTCAGCCTTCTGATCCTGGGATGCTTTAAACTCCTGAACGCAAGCTTCCGGCAATATATCCGGAATCACAAAAGCATGCATAAAAACATCCGATTTTCCATCTCGCAGATCCGTTTTATTATCAGCATTTATACAGATCCTATGAAAGCGGATGCGGATCAGAATTACTGTCTTTCCTGGAGGGAAGTCATCTTTTTCTCCCTGGCCATGTCCATTGACAGCCTGATCGCCGGAACAATGGCCGCTTTTTTAAAAATTCCGGTTCTGCTTACAGCCCTCGCCGCCTTTTTAATGGGAGAATTTTTTACCTACCTGGGGTTATATATCGGCCGCCGCATCAGCCGGTGCTTTCCAAAGGATTTATCCTGGGCCAGCGGAATCCTGTTCATCATTCTGGCTGTTCTGAAGCGCTGAGCCTTTCTTTTTTAAGCATCCGCATACTCCCGGAAATACCCTGCCGGATTTCTTTTCCGACAGGGCGCGTACATATGTTACAGCATAGTTTTTCTTAATTCTTCTCCGCTCTTTGGGCTTAAGTATGCCGGAGCAATATCAAACACTGTCTTACAGCCGCTCTGCCCCTCCATGGCCAAACGGTATGCGGCCCTTGCATATGCTGCAATAATACTGGAAGTGAATTCAGGATTGGAATCCAGCTTCAGGCTGTATTCGATCAGATGGCTGTGCTCCTTCTCCCATCCGGTCACGCCGCTGCGGAGCACAAACCCTCCGTGCGGAATCTCGCTGTGGTCTCTTTTCAGCTCCTCCTGGCTGATAAAATGAACCGTTGTATCATAATCCGAAAAATAGTCCGGCATAGTCCGGATTTCCTCCTCTACCTTTGCCGCATCAGCCCCGTCCTCCAGAACTACAAAGCACTCTCTTGTGTGCTTCTGCCGGGCCGTCAGTTCCGGATTCTCACCGTTTCTCACCGCCTCCAGGGCAGACTCCACCGGAATCGTGTACTGCTTTCCATCCTTCACTCCCAAAACCCGGCGGATAGCATCCGAATGCCCCTGGCTTACGCCTCTGCCCCAGAAGGTGTAGTCCCTTCCCTCGGGTAAAATAGCGCTGGCATACATACGGTTCAAAGAGAACATCCCCGGGTCCCAGCCTGCGGAAATAACAGCCACCTTCCCGGCCTCCTTTGCAGACGCATCCACATTGGCAAAATGCTCCGGTATCCTTGCATGAGTGTCAAAGCTGTCTACTACATGAAACATTTTTGCATACTCCGGCGTCTGCTGCGGAAGATCTGTCGCACTTCCCCCGCACAGGATCAGAACATCGATCCGATCCCTCCACTCCTTTACCCTGCTGATGCCGCATACTCTGGCAGAATCCGTGAGAATCTCCACATTCTGAGGATCTCTTCTGGTAAATACAGCCTTAAGCTCCATATCCGGATTCTGGCGGACGGCGCATTCCACACCCCGCCCCAGATTACCATAGCCTAAAATTCCGATTCTGATACTCATCCTTTCATTCCTCCGTCACTGTTCCTATTCTATATGATCTAAAACGCTTCTTATCTGTACGCAGAGCAGCTACCCCAGAATGCCGTTTAAAAGCTTCTCAAGAGTAAACAGCTCTTCTTCCGCCGTCATATATTCCATTGCTTCTATATTGGGCTGCGAATGCTCCACCTCGCGGGCATAGCGGTGGGCAATCTCCACCTGATCCTCAAACGAGAGCTGACGGCCTTTGGAAAGCCAGACAGCTATGCCCAGCTCCCGTATCAGCATCGTATTCACAACTGCCAGCCTGACCTTGCTGAATAAATCTCTGTCATATACCGCTCCGCACACATAAGTAAACAGAAAATACATCAGAAGCTGTTCATACTCGTATTCTTTTTCTTTATAATATTCCGCAAACGCACAGACGGCCTCCTTATACTCCTCCCCGGAAAGACCGCAGTAAAGCTTTTGTTCATACTCCTTTAAAAGCTCTGTCCAGGATGGACGCAGAACCTCCAAACGGTAGAGCCTCCTCCACATCTTCTGAAGCTGTGTCCTCCGTTCTGCTTTCCTCCCCTGATATTTTGCAAATTTCTTCCTCGCGGTTTTCAGAAAAGCAGGGGTTTCATACCGTTTTAACAGATCCTCCACCGGATAGAACCTCCTTCTGCCAATCCGGTTCTGCAGATCATGGCTTGCTGCCGCAATCAGGGCCATCCGCTCTTCTATGGAAAGCTCCCTGTTCTGAACTACCCGGTAGAGATACCCCCGGATTTCCTGCAGCTTCGTAAACAGATCCGAGTCAAATCTTTCATATTTCTCCTCCGGAGTCTCCCTGGATTCTTTCAAAAAGGTCATCCTCTCATCGCTGCTCATAATCATCCTGGCTGCCGCCGGACAGGAAAGGGAAAGGGAGATTTCCCGGAGATTTTCATATTCCTCATAATGTCTTGGATATCTGGTGCATGCCTTGCACAGCATCTCAGGTCCGCCCTCTGTGTAAATATCGCACAGATTTTCTTCGTTCAGAAATACGCAGCGCCCATTGTACTGCTCAAAGGAATGGTTTTCCCAGTTGATAGAATTTTTAAGGCGGTTGCCGAAAAAGCCCGGGTACTTTTTATACTTTTTCAGAGAAACCGAATCAATTGAAATTCCCCAGCCCGCACAGCAGGTATCGCTGCAGGCAGATGCCTCACACTGAAAATCATAAAAATATTGCGGATACGTATATTCCATCTGTACAGTCTCCTCTCCTTTTTATCAATCCCCCCTAATGGGTTAGTATTTCATATCCACGCTCCAGCACTGCTACTGTCACTTCCCATTGGGCGGACGGCATGCCGTCTGCAGTACGGACCGTCCATCCATTTTCCTCATCAATATAAAAATCCGGAGTTCCCATATTGATCATCGGCTCAATTGTAAATACCATGCCCGGAACCAGAATTTCCCCGCTGCCCTTCGGCGCCGTATAGCTGACCCACGGCTCTTCATGAAACTCAAGCCCCACTCCATGTCCGCCGATTTCCTCAACCACCGAATAGCCCTGGCTCTGGGCATAAATATGAATCGCATGGCCCATATCTCCGATGGGCTTCCATGGCTTCACTTCCATAAGTCCTACCAGAACTGCCTCTTTCGCCGTCTGTACCAGATGCTTTTTATCCGCGCTGACCGAGCCGATGCAGAACATCCGGGATGCATCGGAATAATATCCCTTGTAGACAGTGGATACATCCACATTGATAATATCCCCTTCCTTTAAAACCTCATCCTCGTCGGGAATCCCGTGGCAGACCACATCATTTAACGATGTACATACACTTTTGGGGAAGCCTTCATAATTTAAAGGAGCCGGAACAGCTCCCATATCCGTCGTCAGATCATAAACCCACCGGTCAATCTCCGCTGTGGAGACGCCTGCCCGGATATTCTGCTGTACATAATCCAGAACTGCCGTATTGATCCTGCCGCTTTCCCGGATTCCGTCTATCTGGCTTCGGCTTTTCACCGGTACATTGCCGGTTTTCATAATCCTTTTCCTTTTTCTTCGCATATTCTAAAGTCTCCTCTTATCTGTTATTCCTATTTTATCACATAATCAGAAAAAAAGAGCAAAAAATAAATTCACTCCAGAAGCGACACCTTTTTCGCAAAGAAAATCCCTATCGTATGTTCATAAACCGCATGATACTCCTCATAAGTCAGAGACCCTCCGGCTGTCAATACCTCCATAGGCACCTGAAATACCAGGACGCGGATTCCGGTTTCCCGCATCCCGTTTTTAAGATAAAACTTCTTCCGGCGGATTCTGTCCTCCTGGTTTACGGCATGCTCGTCCGGAAGCTCAATCTCCAGAATCAGCCTTTGCCCCTCATACCGTTTTTTCAGAATCCCCAATGCCTCAGAGCCATAGCTGCTTCCCCGGCAGGCGCGGGATATGGCAAAATAGTCCAGCAGCACCACATCCTGATATCGAACCGTAACTGCCAGTCCCACTATCCGGCCTCCGTCCAGAATCGACAGCAGCTCCATCGCCCCCTGCCGCGCCTTTTTCTTCATCATCCGGAAGGGCTTGCGCTCTGTCCTTGGAAACGCCTCCAGATAAATCCTTTTTATTTTCCGAAGCTCCCTGCCGTTTGCCGCTCTAATTTCCATCCTCTGTGCTTTCCTTCCTATGATATCCTCTCAATGCCCCTGACTGTGTCTGCAGCTTCTGAAGCAGCGGGATGACCTCTTCCAGATTTTCCGCCACCCCATCCAGGAATTGCGCAGTTTCCCAAAGAGGATCTGCCAGATCCTTTACCATAATAACTTTGCAGCCGGCCCGGTGGGCGGACACAGCTCCATTATCAGAATCCTCCAGAGCCAGACAATACTCCGGTTTTTCTCCAATCCTGGCGCATGCATGCAGATATACATCCGGCATAGGCTTTCCGTGCGGGAGGGACGGAGCGCATACAACCTCATGAAACTGATGGTAAATACCGATCTCTGTGAAATATTTTTTTGTACGTTCTGCATCGCTGGCCGTTGCCACCGCCGTCTTATATTTATTTTGGGCCAGCCACAAAAGGAGCCTGTCTACCCCGGGCTTTTTTTCGATCCCGTTTATTTCCAGATGCTTTTCCATCAGCTCCTTTCTCCTCTTTCGGACTGCCTGATAATCAAATCCTTCTCCCAGCATCGCCCGGAACCTGGGTACTGCAAATTCTGCGGACAGGCTCCTGAAGCACAGAAGCTGCTCATGAGTCAGATGATAACCCGCCTCTTCGGCCGCCTGCTTCCAGCATTGGTACAGATATTTTTCCGTATTAATCAGAAGCCCGTCCATATCAAAAATAACTGCGTGAATCATAAGTATTCCTCCCGGTAAATCTGCTTATCATCGCTGCCAGCTCCGGTATTCCCGCCCCGGTCTTTGCCGACATATAAATCTGGTTCCCGCGGATAACAGGAAGCCTCTCTTCCATACACCGATCCGCCTTATTATATATATAGATGACCGGGATATTCCCTGCCCCCAGATCCTTTAGAGTTTCCTCGGTCACTTCCCTCTGCTTCCGGTATGCCTCATCCGAATAATCCAGCACATGAAGCAGAAGATCCGCCTCCGCGGCCTCCTCCAATGTGGAACGGAAGGCTTTGATCAGACCGGCCGGAAGCTGATGAATAAATCCTACCGTATCCGATAAAAGAAATTCCTCTCCCGGACCGGTCCGTATCCTTCTCACCGTCGTATCCAGAGTGGCAAACAGCATGTCCTTTTCCGTCACCCTTTTCGACGCGTCTCTTGTATATTGATCCAGCATCCGGTTCATGATTGTAGATTTTCCGGCATTCGTGTAGCCGACCAGCGCCACCCGGGGAATCCGGCATTCCTGCCTCCGTTTTCTCTGGGTCTTACGTTCCCCTGATATTTTCTCCAGTTCTCTTTGAAGCTCTGCCGCCCGCTTTTCGATACGGCGCCGATCCAGCTCCAGCTTCTTCTCCCCGGCCCCCTTGTTTGCAAATCCGCTTCCGCCTCCCTGGCGGCCTAATGCCTGATACATTCCTGTCAGCCTTGGCAGCATATACTGAAGCCCGGCAGCTTCCACCTGAAGCTTTGCCTCCCGGGTCTGAGCCCTGGTGGCAAATATCTCCAGAATCAGGGTAGTTCTGTCCAGAATCGGACAGTCCAGAAGTCTTTGCAGATTCTTCATCTGGGACGGAGACAGGGAACGGTCAAAAATCAGCACATCCACATCTTCCTCCTCCAGATACCGCCGCACCTCCAGAAGCTTTCCCTTCCCCATATAGAATGCCGTATGGAGTTTTGGAAGCCTCTGTACAATCCGGCCTGCTGCCTCCATGCCGCAGGACTCTGCCAGATTCCGAAGCTCCTCCATAGAACGCTCAAAATCTTCTCCGTCGTTTAAATTCACGCCGAGCAGCAATGCCCGTTCTTTTCTTTCCATCATTATCACAGTATTTCCTCTCGCTGACTATCATATCAAACCTTTGAAGAAAATGCAAAAAGAAAAGGCCCGGAAACCAATTCCGGACCTGGCAGACAAAGCTTACTGCCTGATTATATTTTTTTCCCTTTTAATGCCTTCAGCGTATCATTGTGCCATGTTTTTTTGGCAAACCTGTCCTGCTCCACATAATAAGAATAAATAACATCGATCATGACCAGGATGGGAAACTGAGGCGATATTACATTGCCGTGATTCAAATGCTCCAGAGAAGGAATCAATACAATCTCATTGCAGAATTCCTCATAGCGCTCATGATTCCTGGCCGTCATCAATATGGTTCTGGCTCCGTTGTTATGGGATTCACGCAGAAGATACAGCACATCCTGCGCTTCCCCGCCCACGCTGATTCCGATAATCACGCTTGTTTTATTCTGAAATACTGCCCTCATGCGCATCAGATCACTGTCCTGAACAGAGTAAATATTTACACCGATCCGCATAAACCGCATCTCCATCTCCCGGGCCGCCAGACCGGAGCTTCCCACACCGCATACAAATACGCGCACTGCCTCATTCAGATAACGGCATACTCTCATAATCTGCGGCTCGTTTAACAGGCTGTAGGTTTTATTCAGAAGCTCCTGATAGGCATTCAGCGCCATACGGGTATGTCCTGTCATAGGCTGGTTCTTTTCAATAAAGGTTTCTTCATACTGGTACAGAAATTCCCGATACCCCCGGTATCCGCATTTCTTTGCAAACCTGGAAAGAGACGCTTCCGATACAAACAGCCTTTCAGAAACCGCCTTTGATGAGAAATCCATTCTTTCCTGATTGTTTATAAAAAAATCCGCGATTGTCCGTTCCACCGTAGTAAAATTCTCATAATTAGATTCAATGATCGGAACCACTGATTTTACATAGTATTCCATACCGTATCTCCCGTACCGTTTCTGTAACTATTGATATTTCTGCCTCTATGGAGCAGTCGGACATATGAAGATATCCGTCCGGCTCTTAAATCAAGGTGGAAAGATTTTTTTCAGCCTTTCCCCTGACGGATGAGGAAATGATAGAATGCTCCCAAAATTCCCGCATCATTTCGGTGTTCCGCCATCTTCAGGGCTGTCCTGCAGGAGATGCTTTCTATCAAATATCTGTCCATTGCTTCCTGAAGTCTTGGAAGCAGGTAATCCTTCTGAGCCATAATACCGCCTCCCAGCACTACAGTCTGGGGATTCAGAACATAACAAATATTTGCGATTCCTCTGCCCAGCACATCCACCATCTCATCCACCGCTTTCACACAAATCATATCGCCTTTTTTCGCTTCCTCAAAAATCCGGCGTCCGTCCCACTCCTCCGGTTTTCCTCTTTTACGCTCCGCCACCTTCCGGCAGAGAACGCTGGCTGCTCCCAGTGTCTGAAAGTCGCTGTCCCCCATACACATGTATCCTACTTCACAGGCACTGTTGCTGTATCCCCGGAAAACCTTCTGATCCATCAGAATACATCCGCCGATTCCTGTCCCCACGGTCAGGCACAGCACAATTCTGCTCCCTTTCGCCGCTCCGGATATCGTTTCCGCCAGCCCTGCGCAGTTTACGTCGTTTTCCACCTCGCAGGGCAGCCCGAAGGTTCTCTCCATTGTTTTCTTCCACGGAGTCCCTGTATACTCAGGAATCAGCGGAGCGGAGTAAAAGATTTCGCCCCTTTCCACATCCACCATTCCGGCCGTGGAAATGCAGATGCCTGAAAGCTTATGTTCTGTCTGATACTTTTTAACAATGCCGACTGCTTTTTGGACAATCGATGCGCCGCCCCGGCGCGCCTCTGTCTTTTGGCTTCCCTTTTCCAGAATGACTCCTTCTTCATCTATCACTCCATGCTTGATCTCTGTCCCGCCAATATCAATACTCACATACTTTTTCATAACTGTCCTCCGGCTTCCATACCGCAGGGGCCAGCTTACATATGCCGGCCCCTTGTTATATCAGATGCGTACCTTAAAGATTGCCTTTTTTATAGTTTCCGGTCTGCCGGCCGCAACGGCCGTCCGATGGCCGTCGCTCGGATAACAGATAAGGAAGTCCCCGTCCTCCAGTATCACGGAAGCCTTCTTCTCTCCCTCCATCGGAAGGAAATCATCTGCTTCCACAAACTCCTTCTGTTTCATATTCTGGATAAAGTTCAGATCAATCTGCTCTGTTCCCCGCAGCATTACATGAACATCCAGATAATATCTATGAGCCTCCCAGAAACGTTCCTCCGGAATAGTTGTCGTATACTCCGCAATATTCACGAACAGACGATCGCCGTCAATCTCATGCTTTCCTTTTTCCCAGGAAGCCAGATCATGGCTCTTTGCATAGGAGAAGCACTCCCGAAGCTGTTCCTCCAGAAAAGTACATTCCTCCAGATTATAAATATTTCCGATAATCATATTCTGGTTCTCCTTTTCTCACTTAATTTTTGTAAATCGTTGTATCCGGTTCCGGCATAGCCGTATCACCCTTCACAGATCTCCAGATCATGCTGGCCGGAACTCCCACTGCCAAAGATACCACGATGGAAATAATGGAGTAAGACCAGATAGATATGCTTCCCGCAGGAGCAAAATATTTGATTCCTACCATGACTGCGGATGCCGCGATAAATGCCAGCGTTGCTCCAAAGGTATTTGCCACCTTGGTAAACGCGCCCAGAATGAATGTTCCAATCAGGATTCCAAGCACCAGACCCATAAATCCGTTGAACCATTCATATGCTGATTTGACTCCTCCATTTGCCAGAACCATCGCCACGATGATGGAAAAGATTCCGACAATTAACGATACATACTGCCCGATCTTGGTCTGTGTCTCAAAGCTCAGCTCCTTTTTGGACAGACGCGCCTGAATATCCAGGGTCCAGCTTGCCGCCACAGAATTCAGTCCTGTAGACAATGTGGACTGGGAAGCCGCATAGATAGCCGCCAGCAAAAGTCCCGTAATACCGACCGGAAGCTCAAAAGCAATATAAGAGGCAAATATCTGATCCTGAGCCGCAGCGGGAGGAAGCGCATTCTGCTGATAAAATACATACAGTCCTGTGCCGATCAGATAAAATACAGTTGCGATAAAGATGGATAACGCGCCATTTGTCAGCATCATTTTATTCAGCTTTTTCGTATCCGTCGTAGTTGTAAAACGCTGTACAATGTCCTGACTGGATACATAGGAACCCATGGTGTTGAATCCGGCGCCGACAATCATCAGGAATACGCTGTCCTTCAGCAGATTCGGATTAAAAATCGGCTGGTCAGCGGCCAGGAATTTTCCTTCCCCCGATAAAGCTGCAAAAACCGTGCCAAATCCGCCGTCGATATGGGCCAGCAGAAACACCAGTGCAAAGGTAACGCCGATCAGAAGTACGGAGCCCTGGATAAAGTCTGTCCAGAGTACGGATTTCAGTCCCCCTGTGTAGGAATAGATAATCGCAATCACACCCATAATGATAATCAGAAGGTTCACGCTGATGCCGGTCAGGCTTCCAAGCACCATGCACGGCAGATACATAATAATAGACATGCGTCCCACCTGATAGATAATAAACATGACGGCGCCCAGCACGCGAAGCCCTTTGCTTTTGAATCTCAGTTCCAGATAATGATACGCCGTATCAATATCCAGCTTACTGTAGATTGGAAGGAAAAACCGGATGGTCAGAGGAATCGCCAGAAGCATTCCCAACTGCGCAAACCACATAAGCCAGGTTCCCGCGTAGGAGTTTCCTGCCAGTGACAAAAAGGAAATAGGACTTAACAGCGTTGCAAATATAGATACGGAGGTTACCCACCACGGCACGGTTCCGTCGCCCTTAAAATACTCTTTTCCCTTCATCTCTTTCTTGGCAAAATGAAGTCCTGCAAAAAGCACTGCCGCCAGGTAAACAACTAATATGATTAAATCAACTATCGTAAATCCCTGCATAATTCTCCCCCTTTTTTTCTTTCTATACGAGATATTTTTCTTTTGCGCCGCGAATCATCTTCGCTGCTTCTTCTGCAACCGGCATATCCTCCGGAATCAAGGCTGCCAACGGCTCCCTTACCCCGCCAAGGTCGATTCCTTCGTTGATGCGTAAAATTTCCTTAATAACGCCATACATGTTTCCATGTGCAGAGCACATTTTATAGATGACACTGTTTACATCATACTGGATCTCCATCGCTTTGCCAAGCTCCCCTGCCTTTACATATTCGTCCATTTTCAGAAACAGTTCCGGCATAGCCCCGTAAGTGCCGCCGATTCCGCCCTCCGCGCCGATAACGCGTCCGCTGATAAACTGCTCGTCCGGGCCGTTAAAGATAATATAGTCCTCTCCTGCCGCCTGCTTAAACATCTGAATATCCTGTACCGGCATAGAAGAATTTTTCACGCCAATCACTCTCGGATTTTTCCTCATCTCTGCAAACAGTCCCATAGTCAGGGCCACGCCCGCAAGCTGCGGAATATTATAAATAATAAAGTCTGTATTCGGAGCCGCCGCACTGATATCATTCCAGTATTTTGCAATCGCATGCTCCGGAAGGCGGAAATAAATAGGAGGAATCGCCGCAATCGCATCCACTCCAAGGCCTTCTGCGTGCTTTGCAAGCTCCGCGCTGTCCTTCGTATTATTACATGCAACATGATTAATAATCGTCAGTCTGCCTTCTGCCGCCTTTACAACATTCTCCAGCACCAGCTTGCGGTCCTCCACGCTCTGATAGATACATTCTCCTGAAGATCCGTTTACGTAGACACCTTTGACTCCCTTCTCCACAAAGTACCTGGTCAGAGACTGCACACCCTCGGGGCTGATGTTTCCCTCTTTGTCGTAGCATGCGTAAAATGCAGGAATAACGCCTTTGTACTTGTCCAGATTTCTCATTTTCTCTTCTCCTTTTCTTTTTGATCACGTATACCGGGGACTTCCAAATCTCCCGGGTATCCTCCTTTGCTTACAAGCCAAAGTATATCATTTTGTTTTCTATTTTCAATACATTTGCATTCTTCTGAAAGTTCTTTCACCCTTTTTTAAAAAAGCCTTTTTGAGTTCAAAAACCAGTATATTCTTTTTGGTGCTTTTGTACAAATTCCCGGATTTTCTTTCACAAAAAAACAGAGTATGCGTCTTTACATACTCTGCCCTCTTTGATTTCTTATTATTCCGAATGTACTATGCCAGCAAGGCGTCTGCCAGCGCATTTAATTCCTCCAGATTTTTTTCGTTCATAACCGACTTGATAGTCACGACCGGACCTACCAGCTCCACATTCTTCATACCTTCCAAATAAGCCTTCATAAGCTTTCCTGCCATGGGCGCCCAGGAACCGTTTTCCACGACGGCAGCCTTCCGGTTCTGGAAATTTTTAATCTTCAGATGATACAGAAAATCCTCCATACATGGGAACAGGCTTGCATCATAGGTGGCTCCCGCCACCACCAGCCTGTCATAGCGGTACGCACAGGAAACCGCTTCCGCCATATCATCCCTTGCCAGGTCAAAGAATACCACATTCTCCGCGCCCTTTTCTTTCAGAATCTCCACGAACCTCTGCATCGCTCTCTTCGTATTGCCGTGAATGGAAGCGCAGGCGACCACAATGCCCTCCTCCTCCGGCTCATAAGAGGACCAGGTCAGATATTTTCCTATATAATAACCCAGATTTTCCTTCAGAACCGGGCCGTGCAGCGGGCAGATCACCGCAATATCCAGCGTCGCCGCCTTCTTCAGAAGCGTCTGTACCTGCGGGCCGTATTTTCCTACAATATTGATAAAATAGCGCCTCGCTTCATCGGTCCACTCCTCTTCAGCATCCAGCGCGCCGAATTTTCCGAATCCGTCCGCGGAAAAAAGAACCTTCTCGGACTGCTCATACGTAACCATTGTCTCCGGCCAGTGAACCATGGGAGCCATGAAAAACTGAAGCGTATGATTTCCGAGGGAAAGCGTATCTCCCTCCTTTACAGTGACAGTCCGGCCTGTCAGGTCAAAATCAAAAAACTGCGGCAGCATGGCAAATACCTTTGCATTACTGACCAGTGCCATCTTCGGATATTTTTCCGCAATCTTCTGGATATTTCCCGCATGATCCGGCTCCATATGGTTAATGACCAGATAATCCGGCTCACGGCCTCCTAAGGCCTGCTCCACTTTATTGAGCCATTCTTCGGTCACCCGCGGATCTGTAGTATCCATGACGGCAGTCTTCTCATCCATAATCACATAGGAGTTGTAAGATACTCCATTCGGCACATGGTACTGGCTCTCAAACAAATCAATGTCCTTATCATCACAGCCCACATATAAAATTGATTCTGTAACAGTTATATCTTTCATCATTTATCCTCCACTGTCTATAATCTTTAATCGCCCTTTCACGCATTATTTATGTATACGGCGGTCAAAAAACGGGAATGCCGAAAGGCATTCCCGTTTTTCTATGCCTCTGTAAATACATCCTTGCCCATTCCGCAGATCGGACATACCCAGTCCTCCGGAAGATCTTCAAACGCGGTTCCCGGCGCAATTCCGTTGTCCGGATCTCCTACTTCCGGATCATACTCATAGCCACATGGTTCACAAACATATTTTTTCATGTCTTTACCTCCATAACGGTATTTAATTAACAAGGTTAGCATACCCCGTTTGTCCAAATTATACCGTAGCAACTGTTACTTGTCAAAAAATTTCTGATCCAAAAAATTCCTTATCCGGAAAACCTCCCGTCCAAAAAGTCCCTCAGAAAAGCAGTCACGCTTGCGCAGGTATGTCCTGCGCGGCTTTTCACATCCTGTCCCGCGTGCTCCATCGCATAGCTGTTAGGCGTCAGCTCCAGCATGGTAAGATCATTCTGATTGTCCCCGAATACCATGATTTCCTCCGGTGTAAGTCCTTTTTTCCTCATAATGGCCTGAAGGGCCAAACCCTTTCCCGAACCCTTCACAATCATGTCGAGCCAGTCGTTTCCTCCGCATACAAAGTCTGCGTAGTCTCCGTATTTTTCAGTAAAAAAATGCTGAATTTTCTCTGCATTTTCGGAGAAATCATGGATGTACATGGCAATTTTCACGATTTGATCCCCGATATCATCCAGGCTCTTAAAGAAAACGCATTCATTTTTCAGCACCCTGGTAAGCTGATGCTCAAACCACTCGGTTCTGGGACAGATATAACATGCTTTCACGCCGGAAAGACACAGCTCCGCTTCCGGAAAGCTCATAATATCCTGTGCAATGGCGCGGGCCTTCTCCCATGGGATTTCCAAAATATATTCCTGCCGTCCCTGTTCCATAGCCAGAGCCCCGTTCTCACAGACGAATCCAATCCTGTCTATAAAATCTCCGAACCTTCGGCGCATATTGGCATACTGTCTTCCGCTCGCCGCATAAAAAAGATATCCCCTGTCCAGAAGCTCCTCCAGTATTTCCATAAACCCCGGCTCTATTTCCTGGGTTCCCTCCGGGATCAGGGTTCCGTCCAAATCACTGGCAATCAGTTTTATCATCAGATTTTTCCTCTTCTATTTCTATCATATTCCGGATTTCCTGCATCCTTAAATCCACGCCGCTGATTACATCTGCGCATTTTTTCAGCTCTGCCGCAATGCTTTCCGGATTTTTTACATTTTTCTTGTATCTCAGCTTATGATCCAGACTCGCCCAGAAATCCATGGCAATCGTTCTGAACTGAACTTCCACCTTCATATATCTTTTCTGATCCGACAGAAAAATCGGTATCTGGATAATCAGATGCAGACTGCGGTATCCGTTGGCTTTGGGCCTCTTAATATAATCCTTTATCTTGAGCACTTCCAAATCATCCTGAGCCGACAGCATATCCGCCAGATAATAGATGTCCTCCACAAAGGAACAGATAACCCGGATGCCTGCCACATCATTTAACCTTGCTTCAATATTCTCCACTGAGAGCTCATAGCCCTTCCGCTCCATCTTCTCCAGAATACTGGACATTTCTTTCACACGGCTTTCAATGGATTCAATCGGATTCCTCTCATATCTGAGAGAAAATTCTTCATTCAGCACATTCAGCTTTGTCTCCATCTCGCGGATTGCACAGCGGTACTGCATCAATAACGTCATAAACGGCTGTACCATAGAAAGCATCTGGGTCTGTTTCTCCCTGGACAATTGTCTGACAAACTCCAGACTGCTGTTCATTCTGATATTCATCCATTCATTCTTTCCGTTCATAATTCCTGTGTTTCCTTCTGTAGTTTTCTGTATAAATCTTCTCTTCGGTCCTCTTTTACCGGGAAACGCTCCCGGCGCTTTGAAACATCATTCTCCAGTTCGCAGATCTGGGTCTGTTCCTCCCGGCATGCTCCCGGAAGCCGGATAAGCTCAGTCTTTAAAGCTGTCCCGTCCGGCGCGTAGATGCCCGAATCTCCGGAATAAAATACCCCTTCCATCTCTCCGGCACAGTTAACCCCTGCGACATAGACCATATTCTCAATAGCCCGGGCCTTCAGAAGGCATTTCCAGTGCTCACTCCTTACTGCAGGCCAGTTCGCCGGTACGACAATCAAATCCGCCCTTTTTGAAAGTATCTGGAAAGGCTCCGGAAACCGGAGATCATAGCAGATCTGCACTCCTATCTGAAACCCTTTGTACTCCAGGACAGGCAGAGAATCTCCTCCCCGGAAATACTCTGTTTCCTTTGCAAACCGGAACGGATGCAGCTTTGCGTAGTCCAGTATCCTGCCCTCAGGAGTTACAATCGAATAATGATTCTCGCAAAGCGCTCCCACATCCTTCACCCATCCCACGCCAATCGCCGTATGGTATTTTTCCGCCAGTCTCTGAATCTGAGCTATCGTTTCTTTTTTTGACTTTGACTCCTTTGTCTTTGCCGTGTGCATCGAAAATCCTGTCAGACTCATCTCCGGCAGCAGAAACAGCTCTGTCCCTCTTTCCGCGGACAGCTTCAAATATATCTCTGCTTTTTCCAGATTTGCCCTTTTATTCTCCCAGTATATCTGCATCTGTCCAAGCGCAATCTTCATCGCAGTGAACCTCCTGATATATTTTACACGATATTGCTCTGTTTGTCGATTTCTGAATGAAAATTTAGGAATACAAAAACTCAGAAAAGTGCATTTTGCAATAGAGATACTTTTGTGATATAATCAGAAAGATTGATTTTATCTGGAGGAGCATACTATGGAACATTTATACATACCTGAAAATTACCATTCGGAGCTATCCCTTTACGATACGCAGATCGCGATTAAGACGGTCAAGGACTTTTTTCAGCAGACGCTGGCAGAGCAGCTTTATTTGCTGCGCGTCTCCGCCCCTCTGTTCGTAAAACCGGAATCAGGACTGAATGACAACTTAAACGGCATAGAACGACCGGTTTCCTTCGGCATCAAGGAGCAGAACGACCGTCCGGTGGAAATTGTGCACTCTCTCGCAAAGTGGAAGCGCAATGCCCTGAAGCAGTACGGATTCCATGTAGGGGAAGGACTCTATACGGACATGAACGCCGTCCGCCGGGATGAGGATACGGACAATATTCATTCCATCTATGTGGATCAGTGGGACTGGGAAAAAATCATCCTGAAGCAGGATCGGAATATGGATTATCTGAAGGAAACTGTCCGGAAAATCTATAAAGCTCTGAAAAAAACCGAAAAATATATGGCCATCCGTTATGATTATATTGAAGAAATCCTTCCAAAAGATATCTTTTTTATTACTACTCAGGAGCTTTTGGAGCTTTATCCTGATCTGTCCCCAAAGGAACGGGAAGATCAGATTGCAAAAGAAAAAGGAGCCGTATTTCTGATGCAGATCGGCGGCAAGCTCAGCAGCGGCGAGCCTCATGACGGGCGTGCTCCGGACTATGATGACTGGAACCTGAACGGGGATATCATCGTCTGGTATCCGGTTTTGAATCATGCGCTGGAGCTTTCCTCCATGGGTATCCGCGTGGATGAAGAATCTCTCTGGCAGCAGCTAAAGCTGGCCGGCTGCGAATGCCGGGCAGAGCTTCCATTCCAGAAAGCAATTCTGGAGAAAAAGCTTCCCTACACAATCGGCGGAGGTATCGGTCAGTCCCGTATCTGTATGTTCTTTTTAAGGAAAGCTCATATCGGTGAAGTCCAGGCGTCCATCTGGCCGGACGATATCCGGGAAACCGCTTTTAGAAACGGCATCACACTGTTATAACTGTTATAGGAAAGGATACTTATAATGAAAGAAAAGCTGACCAGAAAAGATGTGGAAAAAATACAGGCAGAAATCGATCATCGAAAGCTGGTTCTGCGCCCTCAGATACTGGACGCGGTCCGGGAGGCCCGCGCCCAGGGAGACCTAAGTGAAAATTTTGAATATTATGCAGCCAGACGGGAAAACGGAGCCAACAACAGCCGTATCCGCTATCTGGAGCGTATGCTGAAAAATTCCGTCATTGTGGAGGATGATTCCGGCTCCGACGAGGTCGGCCTGAAT
>VSNE01000004.1:0-6300 GCA_009774155.1 Lachnospiraceae bacterium | reverse complement strand
AAAAAAACCGTTACGGTTTATATTGAAGAGGACGACGAATGCGAGACCTACAAAATCGTCACCAGCATCCGGGGAAATTCTGTGAAAAACCTGATCAGCATCGAATCCCCCCTCGGAAAAGCGCTGCTGCGCCATCACGTGGGCGACACGGTCACGATTCCGGTCAGTGATGACTACAGCTATGATGTTGTCATCCGGGAAATCCGGGATACAGACAATGAGGAGGACGATACGATAAGAGCCTTTTAAAAATCATCCGTCAGCCTTCGGGCTGACGGGGCTCTGTCATAAACCTGCGGGTCTCCTGATCGATAATCTGCACCACCTGATGTATAGTGCGTCCGTCCGTCCGTATGTAAATGTGCGCCGCCTGTTTATAGAAACGCTCCCTTGCATTCATAAGCTGCTCCACCTTTTCCGCCAGATCTTCCCCGTTCAGCATAGGACGGCTTCCGTCATTGCGCACCCTGCAAAGAATCGTCCGCTTTGTTGCCGTCAGATAGATAACGCATCCAAGGCTTCTAAGAAGCGCCCGGTTCTCCTCCCGCACCGGCATTCCGCCGCCCACAGATATCACTGTATTTCTCGTATCCTCCTGCATCCGCTTCAGTACATCCGTCTCCAGATCCCGGAAATAAGGCTCCCCGTAACTGGAAAAAATGTCCGGAATGCTCTTTCCCTGCTCTGATACGATCCTGTCATCAGTATCCGCAAAATGCATTCCCTTTTCTTTTGCCAGAAGCCTGCCCACAGTTGTCTTTCCGGCTCCCATAAAGCCAATCAATATTAAATTTTTCATTCTTTACTCCAGTATCTTTTTTAACTCGTTCATAAAGGTATTCACATCCTTAAATTCCCGGTAGACGGACGCAAAACGTACATAGGCAACAGAATCCAGATTCTTTAATTTTTCCATCACCATCTCTCCGATCTCCCTGCTGGATATTTCCCTCTCTTCTTTGTTGAATATATTTGCCTCAATCTCATCCACCGCCGCTTCTACCTGAATGGCTGAGATAGGACGTTTATGGCAGGCGCGGAACACGCCTCCCTCGATCTTGGAACGGTCATAAGGCTCACGGTTGTTATCCTTTTTAATGACAATGACAGGTATAATCTCCACCTTTTCATAGGTTGTAAACCGTTTTCCGCAGACATCGCATTCTCTTCTGCGGCGGATGGAATCCCCATCGTCTGCCGGCCTGGAATCAATGACCCTTGTATTGTCTTTTCCGCAGTATGGACATTTCATAACAATCCTCCCTCCTGCTTCCCAGTATATAACACGTCAGACTTTCCTGTCAACGAAAGCTGGCATTGCCTTCCGGTTTCAAGCATAAATTAAAGGAAAAAGGCTGTGTGGAGATATCATGCGTTTCTGTGAATTAAAAGAAAAGGATGTCATTAACCGCTGCAACTGCAAACGGCTCGGAAGAGTCAATGATCTGATATTTGATGAGAAAAAGGGCTGTATCTGTTCCATCGTTGTCCCCGGTCCGTTCCGCCTCTGCGGCCTGATCGGCCCGGATCAGGAATTTATCATTCCATGGAATAAAATCTGTCAGATTGGGCCCGACGCCATCCTTGTGGAAATCTGTGAAGAAGATGTTCTTTGTCCCAAAAGGCGTTCAGGAAAACCCTTCATTTGACATAGCGCAGAATAATTCAAAACCTCCTGCATAAGCAAAAAATTTTGGGAAATCCTTTTTATTAAATGATACGCAGGAGGGAATCGAATGATTTTGAATAAGGTTGAAATCTGCGGAGTCAATACTTCAAAACTGCCGCTTCTTACGAATGATGAAAAGAAAATGCTTTTCGAGAGGATTCAAAAAGGGGATCGGGAAGCCCGGGAATTGTACATTAAAGGAAACCTAAGGTTAGTGCTCAGTGTGATCAAGCGCTTTTCCTCCAGTAATGAGAATGCGGACGATCTGTTCCAGATCGGCTGCATCGGGCTGATGAAGGCCATCGATAATTTCGACTGTACACTGGATGTAAAATTCAGCACCTACGCTGTCCCTATGATTGTCGGTGAAATCAGGCGCTACCTGCGGGATAATAACAGCATCCGCGTCAGCCGTTCCCTAAGGGACACTGCCTACAAAGCCATCTATGCCAAGGAAAATCTGCTGAAGGAAACCTCCAAGGAGCCAACCATTGAAGAAATCTCCAACGCAATCGGAATTCCAAAGGAGGAGATTGTCTACGCCCTGGATGCCATCCAAAGCCCGGTCAGCCTGTATGATCCGGTCTACACAGAAGGCGGCGATACCCTCTATGTCATGGACCAGATCAGCGACCGGAAAAACAAGGAAGAAAACTGGGTGGAAAACCTCTCCCTGTCCGAAGCCATGAAAAGATTATCCCCCCGTGAGAACCATATTATCAACCTGCGTTTCTTTGAAGGCAAGACCCAGATGGAAGTGGCCGAAGAGATCCATATATCCCAGGCGCAGGTCAGCCGTCTGGAAAAAAATGCCCTGAAAACTATGCGCAGCTACCTGAAATAAGCCAGGCGGCCTGCTCTACTCGTATTTCACGATTTCCTTTTTCAGACGACCGATAATTTTCTTTTCCAGCCTGGATATGTAGGACTGAGAAATACCCAGAAGGTCTGCCACCTCCTTCTGGGTCATCTCATGTCCGTTAGGATTGTTCAGGCCGAATCTCAGCTCAATAATCATCTTTTCCCTCTTGGAAAGTTTGGAGAGCGCTTTTTTCAGCAGCTTGCGCTCCACCTCCGTCTCCAGATCCCGGTAGATAATATCCTCGTCCGTGCCCAGAATATCAGACAGCAGCAATTCATTTCCATCCCAGTCCACATTCAGAGGCTCGTCAATAGACACCTCCATGCGGATTTTGCTGTTTCTCCGCAGATACATCAGAATTTCATTCTCGATACACCGGGAGGCATATGTGGCAAGCTTAATATTTTTATTCCGATTAAATGTATTGATCGCTTTAATCAGCCCGATGGTCCCTATGGATATCAAATCCTCCACTCCAACGCCTGTATTGTCAAATTTTTTTGCTATGTATACGACAAGCCTCAGATTATGTTCAATTAAAGTAGACTTTGCCTTCTGCTCCTGATCCGTCTCCAGGCCAAGGATTGCTTTTGATTCTTCCTCCGCATTCAGAGGCGGCGGGAGAATCTCCGCACCTCCGATATAATGGATTTCCCCCTTTCCGGAGAAAAACATGCTTTTTAAACGCGGCGCTACCTTTAGTTGAATCTGATTGGGTATCGTTACCTTGATAATCATAATGCCTCCTCTTACGAGGACAGCATGTCACAATGAAGTATGAGCTGATACTGTACGCTTTCTTCCGGCATACGGGCAATCAAAGGCCCTTTTATGCACTGCCTTCTGCCAGTCTGAGAAATCTCCATCTCCTCCAGAACATACGCTTCTAATATCCCGCTTTGGGATATGGTATGATATGGAATCAGCCTGGGCAGATTTTCCCTCCCGGATTCTTTCAGAAGCTGCTCCAGCAGTCTGCCGTCCAGAACACTGACCGGTTTTTTGCTGACAGGATCATACAGATTGTTTCCTGTATCATACAATGCCTCCACAGATATCCTGCCTGCCCCATGGCGCAGAACCACGGAACAAGTCCTTTCTCTCTGCTTTTTTCTGTTTCTCCTGATATGCTCCGCCGCCATCAGAAATAATACGGATATACTGCTGAAAACCGCAAACCATACTCCGCTTAGTCTGTAGAACTGCTCCAGATACCGAAGGACGCCATTCAGCAGAAAGCATTCCAGATATAAAAACAATGTCCGAATCCAAAAATGCTTTCTGTCCGGAAAAGCGGCGAATATCATCCCCGCCGCCAGAGCAATACATCCCAGAAAATAACCTATCCCAGATAACCAGGCTGAAGCGATCGTAAGCAGACAGGCTCCCAGACTGCCTAAGACTGCCGCTGCCGCAATCCGCGCTCCTCTCACAGCCGCCTGATCTGCAAAGGCAGTCAGAAGCAGCAGCATCGCATTCATCCAGAGATTTTCAACAAACAGTACATCTACATAAACTTCATAGTACACTTGCTACCCTCTCTCTTATGGTAATCACCATTATAGGGATGAGGGGTTAAAATCTCTGTCGGATACTGCGGCTGTGAAAAGATTTTCATCGGCAGACTTCGACAGCTATGCTTTTGCAGATGCCAGAGCCCGGATATTTAAGCTTCCAGAAGGCGCAGAAAATCCGCCGTCTGTTCCACCGGAATCTGCCCCGGTGCGGAAGCCTTTCCCGCTGCCGCAAAGGTCATGGCTGAACCGGTCAGCGCGCCCGACAGTCTGCTGATTACTCCAAGACCGCCCATGGACATGGTGACTGACGGTATCGTCAGCGCTTCCTCTGCCGTAACCGCTGCCTGAAGCAGATTCAGCACATCCCGGCGGTTCCCGGGCATGACCGCAAGCTTTGCCGCATCAGCCCCCAGCTCTTCCATACGGAGCAGACGGCGTATCATTTCCTCCACAGGAGGGGTTTTCAAAAAATCATGACTGGATGTAATGACACGGATTTTGGCTTCATGTATTTTCCGAATCTCCCCGGCTGTTCTCTCCTCGTTCAGAAACGCCTCCATATCTATCAGCTCCGCACAGCCCGAAGCGGCTACTTCCCGATTCAAAGAATAATAATCCTCCTCCTCAATCGAACGGTTCCCTCCTTCCCTTCTGGTGCGGAAGGTAAACAGAACCGCTTTTTCGGAAAGTCTGCCTTTCAGGCCGTCAAGTGTTGCAAGAACTTTATCCGTCCGTAAAATATCCTCGTAAAAATCTCCCCGCCACTCCACAATATCCGCAGGAAGCCCGGCAATCTCTTCAGCCTTCTTCCAGATTTCACTCTGGCTTATTTCCACTATCGGCACACAGATTTTCGGTCTCCCTTCGCCGAATATTCCGGTCCCGATCTGAAATGTTCTTTTCATACCAGCATATCTCCTATCTGAAATACTTTTCTTTTATCTGTTCTATAGGCATCTGCTTTCCGGTCCAAAGCTCAAAAGCGTAGGCTCCCTGGTACAAAAGCATATACATTCCATTGAATACCGCGCAGCCCGCCTGCTCTGCCAGCTTAAGAAGCCTGGTCTTTCTCGGGTTATAGATAACATCCGACACAATCAGCTTTGAATGAAAAAATCCGGCGTCTGGCACAAGACAGCCGTCCTCATACGGACTCATACCTACCGAGGAGGCATTGATCAGTATCCCGCTCTCTCCAATACTTTTTTTCATCTGTACCTTATCCTGAAGCTCATACATCTGCACCTTACAGGGAGTACGGCTGTTTATCCGGTCCGCCGCTTTCTGAGCAGCGTCCCAGGATTTTCCCTTCCTGGCAATCAGATCGATACTGGGCGTCCCGTCAAGGGCCGCCTGCGCCATAATAGAAACAGCCGCTCCGCCTGCCCCCAGGAGGGTCATCTTCTGCCCGGCGATGTGATATCCCGCATCTGTGACCGCCGTCATATATCCTTTTCCATCCGTGTTGTATCCGGTCAGCACCCCGTGCTCCTGTACAACCGTATTTACCGCTCCGATAAGCTGAGCCTCCTCCGACAGCACATCCGCGCGCTCGTACATCAGCCTTTTATGAGGCATCGTACAGTTCCAGCCCCTGGCATTCAGAGCGATCAGTCCGTCCACCGCCTGATCAAACCTCTCCGGCGCTACGTCGAAGGCCAGATATACATAGTCCAGCCCATGATAGCGGAAAGAATCATTGTGCATTGCCGGCGAAATACTATGCGCCACCGGGCTTCCCAGCAGACAGATCAGACCTGTACGGCCTGTAATTTGCTTGTCTTTCATATATTTTCTCCTTCCTTGAGCTCAATCGAGCAGAAGGGAAATCATTCTGATTTCCCGACTTCTCACACCATATTGCGTGTCCAAATTGATACAATTTTGGAATGGGTGCTATCGTTTTAATAGTTGGGATTGCTGCATTTTTGATTTTTCAGAGTGTAAAATTTAACGATAACCCATTTTTCAGAGAGGCTATCGTTATTTTTTGCACCCAATGCCCCTGCGTTATATTTTACCAGAATAAGCGGCAGATTTCCATATGCCATCGGAATAGACCGTTGCATAATCCACCAGCCTTCCCTGTCGGGGAACAGGCTGATGACCTGCTCCTCCGTCCTTATCGCAGGCTCATTCACTATTCCTACTCCCCTTTCCGTTATATTCAGAAAGGAAAAGCCCCGCGACCGCCAGAACCGTCCCCACAATGGAAACCCACGTCACCGGCTCTTTCAATACCGTCACGGAGG
>VSNE01000399.1 GCA_009774155.1 Lachnospiraceae bacterium | reverse complement strand
GTACATGAATGGGCATGGAAACGATTGGTTTTCCATGCCCTTTTTGTTTTTCAGGAAAAGGAGTGGGCAATATGGATAGTATGGATCGGAGCATATTAAAATGTCTGAGTGAGAATTCCAGACAATCTGCAACAGAGATTGGACAGAAGGTGCATCTGTCAGTGGCAGCAGTGATTGAGAGAATCCGGAAGCTGGAAAGAAACGGAATTATTCAGCAATATACCATTGTTGCGGATCAGCACAAGATCGGGAACGATGTGACCGCGCTGATGGAGGTTTCTTTGGAGCATCCCCAATACTATGAAGAATTCACACAGGTGATGAACGAAAATTTAAATGTTGTGGCGTGCGACTATCTGACCGGCGACTATGATTTTATGCTGAAGATTCAGACTCAGTCCTCGGAAACGCTGGAGCAGCTCCACCGGGTGATCAAAAGCATCAAGGGCGTGTCCGGCACAAAAACCTATTTTGTATTAAAAGAAATAAAAAGCGGACTTACTGCTCTTTCGGAGGCATAAATATAGATAAGTCAATATGAGAAATACGGAGGAAAATATGTTATGGAAAATTTATTGCAAAGCATTGAGAATATCAATGGGGTGCTGAACGGATTTATCTGGGGACCCTATATGCTGGTATTCTTTCTGCTGGTAGGGGGAATGTTTACAATACGGACAGGGTTTTTTCAGATTACTCAGTTCAAAAGCTGGATTGAGGTCACGTTTCTGAATGTGTTCAAGGACCGGAAGGTGCTGAAAACGGACGACAAGCATTCCATCTCCCAGTTCCAGTCGCTATGTACGGCGCTGGCAGCCACGATTGGCACCGGTAATATTGCCGGTGTGGCAACTGCAATCGCCATGGGAGGTCCGGGTGCGGTTTTCTGGATGTGGCTTTCCGCATTTCTGGGGATGATGACAAACTATGCAGAAAACACCCTGGGTATCAAGTACCGCTACCGCAATGAAAAAGGCGACTGGATCGGGGGCGCTATGATTTACATAGAGAGAGGCCTTCACTGCAGATGGCTGGCAGTCATCTTCTCTGTATTCTGCTTCCTTGCATCCTTTGGAATCGGCAATATGACTCAGGCAAATTCCATTGCCAGCGGCCTGAAAGATTCCTTCGGAGTACCGGCATGGGCGACGGCGGTTGTAATTATGATTTTTGTAGCGCTGGTAATTGTAGGCGGTATCAAGAGAATCGCATCCGTAACCGAGAAAATGGTGCCGTTTATGGCGATGTTCTATATTCTCGGCGGCATTATCGTGATTATCTGCAATGCAGGGAAGGTGCCGGAGGCATTCAGGCTGATTTTTACAGAGGCATTTAATTTCCGGGCAGCCGGAGGCGGAGCGCTTGGCTACGGCATTGCAACTGCCATGAAACGGGGTATTTCCCGCGGCGTGTTCTCCAATGAGGCGGGACTCGGCTCTTCGGTTATGGTTCATTCCGCATCCGACGTGGAGGAGCCGGTGATTCAGGGAATGTGGGGTGTCTTTGAGGTATTTGCAGATACTATTGTAGTTTGTACCATTACCTGTCTGACGATTCTGACATCCGGCGTCTACGATATGGATACCTATCTGGCGGCCATTGCAGCCGGGGGCGAGAATGCAGTCGTATCCGGCACCTCGCTGACAGCAAGTGCGTTTGCGACCGTAATTCCCCAGGGCGACAAGTTTGTGGCGCTGGCAATTATGATGTTTGCATTTTCCACACTGCTTGGCTGGTCTTATTATGGGGAACGTGCGGTGGAATATTTATTCGGAATCAAAGGGATACTTCCATATAAAGTGATATTTGTGGCAATGATTTTTCTTGGCTGTACCGGTTCCCTTACGCTGGTATGGGACATTGCGGATACTCTGAACGGATTTATGGCAGTTCCCAACCTAATCGCCGTTACCTTTTTAAGCGGCGAGGTGGTTCAGATGACAAAAGTATATCTGGAGAAAAAAGGGCAAAGCGTATAAGAAAAACCCGGATGGTTACAATAGCAGCAAAAGGAGGTAATCTTTGATGAATAAAGGATTAGACTGTTTTGCACTTACAATCGTGATTATCGGGGCAGTGAACTGGGGACTGATCGGATTCTTCGGCTTTGACCTTGTGGCATGGATTTTCGGCAATTTAAGCCTGATTTCCAAGGTAGTATATGCCCTGGTGGGAATCTGCGGTCTGTATTTAATCTCGTTTTACGGCAGAGTATTCGGCAACTGAAAATGGCTTGAGTTTCCGCAAAATGTAGATTAAAAATGAATATAGCCTCCTAAAGTACCAATCTGCCAAGTTTTTGAGACAA
>VSNE01000398.1 GCA_009774155.1 Lachnospiraceae bacterium | reverse complement strand
TTCAGAAACATATAAATACCTGCGCCCACGGAACCTGTTCCTAAAAGCGAGGTCCCCATATATACGGAAAATTTATATAAATAAGGCCATACAAACAAAAGCGCCAATGAAAAAACTGCCCCATATCCTGCTGCCGCCACAAGCACAAACTTACGCCCGGAAAAGTATACCAGACTTCCCGAAAACCGGATGCTGCGATATTGATTGCTGCAATATGCACCCAGCACCCCGCAGATAATGCCGATAAACTGATTATCAATTTGCTCAAAGGAAGACGGATCGATTCTCTCTCCCGTCAATACGGCAACGCTGTCCATGGACAGCAGATGCTGAATCATCAGCCATCCTACTACGCTGGCAATCACTGCCGTTCCGTCCTGATCATCAGCCATACTTGCAGCGACTCCGATTGCAAACAGCAGACTCATATTGTTAATCAGCACAGAACCAGCCTGTATCATCAACTGTGCAGCCGCATTGTTATCTCCGGAGCCTGCCGGATCGATCCAGTACCCAAGTCCTATCAAAAGCCCTGCTACCGGAAGGCAGGCAACCGGCAGCATCAGCGCCTTTCCAAGACGATATGCGTATTTCATCCCTTGCTCTCCTCTGTTTTTCAACGAAAAGCTTTGTATTCATCATAACAAATGTGCCAAATCCTGTCAATGAATGACCCCCGCCCAACTCAAAGAAAGCCCCGGATACCCGGAGCTCTCTTTGAATATATGTTATGGATAGTGGATTGGCTTACATCAATTTTTTAAATTCGTCTGCCACAAATTGTACCTTTGGTCCGATAACCACCTGCACAGATGTTTTGCTTGGACGAATTACGCCGCTTACGCCTGCGGATTTGATCTTCTTCTCATCTACCGCCGTATAATCCTTAATCTCCAGACGAAGTCTGGTGATACAGTTATCGACGCTTGCTATATTTGCTTTTCCTCCAAGGCCCTCCAGAATAATAGCGGCCATTTGGGTAAAGTCATTGTTTGCCAGTTCAATCTTGGTCTCATCCTCATCGTCATCCTCACGACCGGGAGTCTTTAAATCAAATGCCGTAATCGCAAAACGGAATACCAGATAAAATACTACTGCAGCCGCAATCCCCAGAGGGATAATAAGGAAGGTTCCGTTTGCCGCCGGAAGCTGGGAACTGAATACCAGATCCGTCAGACCTGCAGAAAATGAAAATCCTGCGCGGAAGCCAAGAATCACCGATACTGCTGCAAAAATTCCATAAAGGACTGCATAAATAAGGTAAAGCACCGGAGCGAGGAACATAAATGCGAACTCGAACGGCTCAGTAACACCGCAGATAAATGCGCAAAGCGCCGCCGCGCCCAACAGGGAAGCCGTTGCTTTTCTTCTCTCAGGTTTTGCACAATGTACGATTGCCAGCGCCGCCGCAGGCAGACCAAACATCATAGACGGGAAAAAGCCTGCCATATACATACCAGCGCTTCCGCCTGCTCCATTTAAAAGCTCGCCTGCCCAATAGGTTCCCAGGTCATTAATCCCCGCCGCGTCAAACCAAAATACTGAGTTCAGCGCGTGATGCAGGCCAAACGGGATCAGCAGACGGTTCAGGAATGTGTAAATTCCTACGCCAACTGCGCCAAGACCGACGATGCTTTCGCCCACAGTTACCAGTACCGTGTAAACAATAGGCCATACAAAGAACAGGACTGCCGCAACAATAATCGAAACAACTGCGGTTACAATTGCCACACAGCGTTTGCCGGAAAAGAATGAAAGCGCGTCCGGAAGTCTTGTGCTCTTAAACCTATTGTAGCATGTGGCTCCTATGATACCTGCCACAATACCGATAAACTGATTCTGAATTTTGGAATACGCCGGGTTTACCGCTTCTGCCGGAGTACCGGTCAGAATTGCTACCGTACCGCTTGCAAGAAGCGTTGTAATCATCAGCCAGGATACAAGACCTGCCAATCCTGCCGTGCCTTCATTATCATCGGACATGCCGACTGCAACACCTATGGCAAACAGCCAGGACATATTGTCAATCAGCGCTCCGCCTGCCTTAATCAAGAAGAAACCGATGATGCCTAACGCACCTTTAATCTCTCCTCCTATCATCGCATTAGGCGACAATGCATAGCCTATTCCCATCAGAATACCGCATACGGGAAGACATGCCACCGGAAGCATCAGGGACTTTCCGAGTTTTTGTAAATATTTCATCATGCTACTTTTCCTCCTTCTTTTTATAGGATTTTGATAGTCTTATTTTATAAAATATGCACAAAATAGTATAGTTTTAATCTTATCTTTTGTATGGATTATCT
>VSNE01000397.1 GCA_009774155.1 Lachnospiraceae bacterium | reverse complement strand
CTTCAGTTCTTTAAGAAGAGAAGTCCCAATCGTATTCTCCGACATGCCTACTCCAAAGTTCTCTGCCACCGTCGCGCCGATTACCGCAAAGGTATCTTTCCCCGGCAGCTCTCCCCTTCCCTTCATGGACGGAGAATATGACAGAAACGGCACCTGCTCTCTCGTATGATCCGTTCCTGTATATGTCGGGTCATTGCCGTGGTCCGCAGTGAGGATTAAAAGGTCATCCTCCTTTAAAAGCCCCAGAAGCACGCCTAAGTTTTTATCGAATTTTTCAATTTCCCGCGCATAGCCCTTCGGATCTCTTCTGTGACCCCACAGTGCGTCAAAGTCCACCAGGTTTACAAAACACAGTCCATGAAAATCTTCCTTTGCAGTCTCAATAGTCTGCTCCATTCCATGGACAGAGCTTTTGGATTTCAGCGCTTTTGTAATTCCCTCTCCGTCAAAAATATCTTTAATTTTACCGATAGAGATCACATCCAGCCCGGCTTCCTTAAGCGCATCCAGCACAGTTCTTCCGTATGGCTTCAGCGCATAGTCATGCCTGTTGCTCGTTCTTTTGAACTCTCCCTTTTTCCTGCCCAGATACGGCCTTGCAATTACGCGCCCTACCTTCCATTCATCTTTCATGGTGATGTCCCGGGCAATCTCGCAGCACCGGTACAGCTCGTCAAGTCCAAAAGTCTCCTCATTGCCGCAGATCTGCAGCACCGAGTCCGCAGAGGTATAGACGATCATATGCCCGGTTGCAATTTCTTCCTCCGCCAGTTCGTCCAGAATCTCGGTTCCGCTGGCGCTCTTATTGCCGATCACAGTTCTTCCGGTACGCTCCTCCAGCTCCTTAATCAGTTCCTGAGGAAATCCGGTCTCCGTAAAGGTTTTAAAGGGCGTTGTCACCTCCAGCCCCATCATCTCCCAGTGCCCGGTCATCGTATCCTTTCCTCTGCTTTTCTCATTCAGCCTTGTATAATATGCCAGAGGCTCTCTTTCCGGCTCCACCTGTTTCAATGGGCATAGGTTCGCCATTCCCAGCCTTTTCAGATTCGGAATCTCAAAGGTATCCACGCTTTCCGAAATATGTCCGAGAGTGTTTACTCCCACATCTCCAAAATCCCCGGAATCCTTCATTGCGCCGATCCCAAGGGAATCCATGACAACAACAAATATCCGACTATATTTCTGCATCGTCTTATTCCTTTCTTAAATTTCCAGGCCCAAAACCCATAGGCAGCAGTTCCTTTAGCTTTAATATCCGATAATCCTCCGCTCCTGTGGCAAGAATAATCTCAAACTCCTCCGGGTCGCAGAATTCCATCATTACCTGACGGCAGACCCCGCAGGGCGGAGTGTATTCCGTCAGAACTCCATCCTGCCCGCCTACAATGCAGATTGCGCTGAATTCCTTTACGCCGCCGCTCACCGCTTTGAAAAATGCAGTGCGCTCCGCGCAGTTGGACGGTGTATATGCTGCATTTTCAATATTGCATCCGGTGTAAACGCTTCCGTTTTTCGCCAGCAGCGCCGCGCCAACCCGGAATCCGGAATATGGAACATAAGAATAGGCAAGCTGTGCCTCCGCTGTCTCTATCAGTCTCTGTATCTGCGCTTTATCTGTCATGTCACGAAAGCTCCTTTCCCGTCAGCGTACTTTACGCTCTAAAATATGTCCGTTCTTGGAAGCCCCAAGCCCAAGTCCTGTTGTATTCTGAAGCACCGCAAACCCCTTATCCAGCTTTTCCATCTCGGAACGCTTCACCAGATATCCGGTCACACGGATCACGTCGCTGTCACTGGAATAGAAGGACAGGTATCTGAGATCCATCCGGAACGCTCCCTTGATAATGTCCAGCACATATTCCGGATTGCGGTGCACGGTCAGGTCAATAGGAAAAATATCTCCGGTTCCCGACACAAAATATTTATGGAATTTATTCAGCACCATCAATTGATCGATCAGCTCCTCGGGCTCCTCTCCGATGGGGATACGGGTTCCCGGCGTCACATTCTGATCCTCTGCAAGCCCTACCTGCGCATGAAGAAGGAAATGCCCTCCGCTGACCTCACAGTAACGATTCTCATGCTTCATATTGAATTCCCGGATCATTTCCATAATCTCCACACCCAGGTCATTCGCCTTCTCATCATGTCCGAACCGCCCTTCCAGGCCCTCTTTTTCAAAAAGAATGTTTACACAGTCCGCCAGACCCACCAGGCCGTACATACCGGAAAAGCGCTCCCTGTGAACAAAGCCCTCCTTAACCAGAAAATGGTTCTCAAAAAATCCCATTACAGCCCCCTCAAACCGCATT
>VSNE01000396.1 GCA_009774155.1 Lachnospiraceae bacterium | reverse complement strand
ACATTTTTTATATTAGATGATTACCTGCCCGATAGATATCAAGGATAAGAGGGTTGTTGCTTTGTGGCTTTTGTACTGCAAAACCTATACGGCGGATGTTTCACTGGAAAAGCCGGTATTGTACAGAGACAAAAGCAAGGGAATCATGCAGTACGAAACCTATTACAAGCAGCTTGATCTGTATTATCAGTTTTCACACCGGATGCAGAAGGTACTCGACGAGGAATGGCTGAATACGGAGCGGGAGAAGACCGAGATGGCGATCATGCGCTATCTGAGCAAGGGCAAGCATAACTATATTGCCCGCTGCCGTTACTGCGGAAAGCTGCTTCCGCTTGGATCGCCGTTTCAGGTGTGCGACGGGTGCTATAACCGGAAATAGGCAGAAGGAAAATCATGGAGGACGGGCTATGGGGACAAAAGAGAGCATAAAAGAGCAGACGAAAAGCCGGGTGAAAATTCCCAGGCAGTATCAGGTTCTGATTTATAACGATGATTTTACGCCGATGGATTTTGTGGTTGAGGTGCTGATGCGGATCTTTGATAAGGAAGAGAAAGATGCGGTTGTCCTGATGCTGAGTATCCATAAAGGAAGCTATGCGGTGGCCGGGGTTTATCCAAAGGATATTGCCCGGACGAAAGCGGCAGAGGCAGTGCAGTGGGCAAGGGCGGAAGGGCACCCGCTGAAAGTGGAGGCTGTCTGCCAGCCATAGAATACGGAAGCTTTGACAGAACAGAGGATAGGGACAAAGGGATGAATTTTACAGAGAATATGCAGAGGGTGACGGAGTATGCGGTGAAGCTGGCGCAGGAGGGGCGTCACCGATATTTCATGCCGGAGCACATGATATACGGGATGACATTTGACGAGGCATTTTCCAGAGAATATGAAGCCTTCGGAGGAAGGATTGAGAAGCTCCGGCAGGATCTGCTGGACTTTTTAAAGGAGCAGGCAGGAACCGCAGAGAAGGGAGAGCAGGCCAGCATGACATTGGACGCAGAGAGGGTCTTTCGTATGTCGGAGGAACAGGCCCGGGTAAGCGGACGCGCGGCTGTGGATGTGAGTCATCTTCTGTCTGCGGTTCTGAACCTGAAGGACAGTTACGGACTGTATTATCTGACGGTTCAGGATGTGGATTTGATAGAAGTAATGGGAGAAATGTCCAGAGAAAGTCTGTCGGCGGAAAGAGGCGGGCAGACAGGAGGAAAACAGGAGCAGAATCCGTCTGCGGCCGGAGAAGGAATGGGGAATGATCCGGACAGGGCTGCGGGGAATCTGCGCTGGAAAAGCTTTGTGGAGGACATGAATCATACCTGCCGGAAACAAAATCCGTTGATTGGCCGTAAGGAAGAACTGGAACGGACGATTCAGATTCTCTGCAGGAAGGATAAAAATAATGTGCTTCATATCGGAGAGCCGGGGGTAGGAAAGACAGCCCTGGCCTACGGACTGGCTCAGAGAATTATCAAAGGCCAGGTGCCGGCTCCTCTTCAGGGGGCGGCGCTCTATGCGCTGGATCTGGGAGGTCTGCTGGCAGGCGCCCAGTACCGCGGGGATTTTGAAAAACGGTTCAAGGAGATTATGGAGGGGCTTTCCAAGGAAGAACGGCCGATTCTGTATCTGGACGAGATTCATAATATTGTGGGGGCCGGCGCGGTAAACGGAGGCAGCCTGGATATGGCGAACCTTCTGAAACCGTATCTGGCATCCGGACATATCCGCTTTATCGGAGCCACCACTTATGAAGAATACAAAAAGCATTTTTCCGGAAATAAAAGTCTGGTCAGGCGGTTTCAGAAGGTGGACATCAAGGAACCGGCAAAGGAAGAGGCCGTGGAGATTTTAAAAGGACTGAAGCCGGGGTATGAGAAATTCCATGGCATCCGATACGGAGCCGGAGTGCTGGAGCATGCGGTAGAGGTCAGCAACCGGTATATGAATGAAAGATTCCTTCCGGATAAGGCCATTGATCTGATAGACGAGGCCGGGGCTTACCGGAGGCTTCATCCTCTGGCCCAGAAAAGTCAGACGGTAAATAAAGCGCTGATTGATGAAGTGCTGGCAAAGATCTGCAGTATTCCCGTCCAGACAGTGGAAAAGGGGGAGGCGGAAAAGCTGGCTCTTTTAGAGAACCAGCTGAAGGCGCAGATTTTCGGGCAGGATGAAGCGGTGAACCAGGTGGTAAATGCGGTGAAATTCTCCAGGGCAGGGCTGAATGAAGAAAATAAGCCCATTGCTTCGTTTCTGTTCGTGGGCGCTACCGGGGTGGGAAAGACAGAGCTTGCGAAGGCGCTGTCGGAAGCGCTTGGGATATCCTTTCTG
>VSNE01000395.1 GCA_009774155.1 Lachnospiraceae bacterium | reverse complement strand
CTGACCGTTTCATACAAATGTTTCTCCCCGGTGGCGCACAAAAGGCGGTTTGCAGCCAAAGATAAAATTTTACGCTCCGTTTCCGGAAGTGCCGCAAGGTCAGCTTCCGCTATCTCCATTGTGGGGATAATGGCGTGGTGGTCTGTCACCTTCCTGCTGTTCAGAATCCTCTTTATATCCGGCCTGGAAATTTGATTTTCAAAAAGAATCGACCGGAGAATTGCCTTTATTACACTCCCTGCGGTCTGCTCCATATCCTCCGATAAATACTGGCTGTCCGTCCGGGGATATGTAACCAGTTTTTTCTCGTAAAGGCTCTGTGTATACTCTAATGTCTGTTTCGCCGTAAAACCAAACAGGCGGTTCGCATCCCTCTGAAGCGTAGTAAGGTCGTAAAGCTTGGGCGGCATGACCACTTTTTCCTCTTTTACAACAGACGTGGCAAGGGCCTGCCCATTCCGGCAAGCCCCCGCGATTTCTTCTGCTTTTTCTTTATTATCAATGCGCCCGGTGGCGGCATCCATCCCATCCATCAGGATATGCGCCATGTAATATTTTTCCTTCCGGAAATTCACAATCTTTCTTTCCCTGTCCGCCAGCATTGCAAGCGTAGGCGTCTGCACCCTGCCCACCTTTAGAAGCTTGCCGCCGTACAGGACCGTAAAGAGCCTTGTGCCGTTCAGGCCCACCAGCCAGTCTGCCCGTTGTCTGCAGAGTGCCGAATGGTACAGATTGTCATAATCACTCCCCGGATGTAAACTGGCAAAGCCTTCACGGATGGCGCTTTCCTCCATGGAAGAAATCCAAAGCCGTTCCATCGGCTTCCGGCACCCTGCCATCTCATAGACCAGCCGGAAAATCAACTCTCCTTCACGGCCTGCGTCCGTCGCAGCGATAATGGTGTCAATCCTGTCATCGTGCATCAGCCCCTTCAGCACCTTGTACTGTGCCGCCGTATCTTTTTTCACTTCGTGCCGCCATTTCCCCGGTATCATGGGCAGGCTTTCATACGTCCATTTCTTCCAGCTTTCCGAATAGCTTTCCGGCGCTGCCAGCTCCACCAGATGCCCCAGGCACCATGATACGATATATCCGTTTCCTTCTATATATCCGTCTTTCCTGCTGTCTGCCCCTACCACATGGGAAATCGCCTGCGCCACGCCCGGCTTTTCAGTCACCACTAACCGCATTCTTTACTCCTCTCTGTCGTCCTCATCAGACGAAGCAGCCTGGGCATCCTCATTAATGTACGCCCCGCCATCATATAGTTCCAGATCTTCATCCTCCGCGTTTTCTTCTTTTCGAGGCTTCAGCACCTTAAAATAGTAGCCTCCGCCAATGCCTCCCGCCAGAAGCAATGCAAGCGTAAGCACGGTTCCCTTATTCATGCCTCCTTCCTTTTCTTCCGGCTCTTCCGCAGGTTCCTCTGCGGCCGGCTCCGGAAGTACCACGGAGGGCTGTTCCGGCTCCGGTTCTTTTTCTGGTTCCTGCTCCGGTTCGTCTAAAAATTCTGTGAGATCATTCTCATCGATCATGGAAAGCATATAGACATTTTCCGCATTGCTGGAACGGTCCAGAACCAGAAAAAAGGTATTTCCGTTTTTTGTGCGGATTGTCAGGAACTGTTTGGAATTGTCATCGGCCTTATCGTCTACCAACTGCCCGTTCCCCGGAACAGAAAAAGGCGTTTCCTCCGCTTCTGACAGTGTTTCTTCTTCAATTGGGGCTGCTTCTATAAACGGTTCCGGCTGCTCCATCCCTTCACCTGTATAGGCAAATGTCGTTATTGATGAAGATAACAATATCCCTGCGGCTGCCACAGGCAGCGCAAATCTTTTTTTAATTCCTGCTTTCATTTTCCATTTTCTCCTTTTCCAATGCTGCTTTTTCCTCCATATCTGCATCCTGAAATGCCAAAGCCCCATTTTTTATATTTTCCAGAAGGGAAAGCATTTCCCTGCTGTTCAGTTTCATGGACCGGATGCTTTTAATGATCTCCGCATCCTCCATCTGCTTTCTGCGCATATTCAGTTCTTTCAAATACTCCTGATATTCCGCTATTTTTTCTTCCGTTTTCTGGATTTCGTCCAAAAGACGGCATAACTTCCTGTTCACTTTCTGCCTCCTGCTGTTTTCTGAATATCTCCCTTTTACTGGATTCTGCCGAATGCCAGAAAATGCTGTTTCCAGTATGGGGAATTTATATTTGTATACTGGATGGGGTTTCCGCAGTGGATCATCATATTGCTGCCGACATAAATCCCTACATGGCTTGCGCCTGGTGTCTGATAGGTCCCCTGAAAAAATATCAGATCTCCCGGCCTTGC
>VSNE01000394.1 GCA_009774155.1 Lachnospiraceae bacterium | reverse complement strand
TATAAGAAGTATTTACCGAATTCTTTGTATTAGATCCGTCATTCCAGAAATCGCTTCTTGTCAGAGGCTGGGAATATGGATGGTAGTTTACATTCCACTCTGTTTTCGGCGCTGTCTTATTCATATAAGAAGCAAACTTATCCAGATACTTCTTACCACTGTGCCCGTCTGTAGAAGCATTCCAGCTATGATCCAATGAAATAAATACCCGGGAGGTGCTTGCGGTACGCTTTACGCCCTGATATAAGAGCTGGAATGCATCCGCATAGTTCTCCACACATTCATCCAGGGACATGCCTCCGGAATAATTCCACGCATTGCATGCATTGACCTCATTGCCCAGGGTCCAATTACAGACCCGGCTCTTTTTATTATCTCCAAGCTTTTCGCCAAGATAACAGAATAATGCCTCGAAGGTCTCTCTTGCCTTCTTTTCTTTCATATTAAATGCATAATAGGGCGCCGCCCCTTCTTTACGTGCAGAAGGGTGTATCAGATAAGACAGCCCTGATTTCCAGCTCAGCAAAAGCACCACTGTCACGCTTCGCCTGTGCCATCCGTACGGATTGTCATTATCCCATCCGTTCAGATGCCGCAGAGTCTGTACCCATGCAATCATATCCAGAAAATAGTAGGTTTTTCCATTGTATTTATAGGACACAAATCCTGACTTTTTCTTAGTGCTTACAATATCCGCAATGTCCATATTCAGCAAAACATGCTGAGCGCCCAAATCTTCCAGATAGTCCTTCGATGCTCCCTGGATTCCTTTTTTTGAAGTAACCTTTCCTCCTTCCTCATAATAACCATTATACGGTTCGGTCATCGTTGCCGTGATCTTCGGATTACTGATATATTCCGGGCTTTTTGTAATAATTTTATAATCGCTGCCAATCTTAACCGCTACTGCATATTTACTCATCATGGCTACTTTTCCGCCATCCTTGGCTTTAAACACTGCTTTCAGGCTGTTTCCGTCAAAGGATGCCTTCACTCTCTTGCGGCTTGTTTTTCCAAGACTGTTCATCTGCACAATATAAAAATCAGTCTTTGCTTTCTTAAGCTTGGATGCAGAGCCTGTTTTTATCTTAACGGTAAGCTCCTTTTTCCCCGCATCCCATGAAGCCGCGGCACATGACTGTATGGAAACCTTATCCTTATCTGAAAAGGTCACTTTTACTGTCATCGTCCTGCTGCCTGTAAAATTTCCCTTTCCTTTGATAACTACTTTATTATTTCCCGTTTTCACCTTATTTTTAAAAGTGATGGTATAATCCTTTCCTTTTTTTAATGTAGTGGAACCATATTTTACCTTTGTGTTGAGCTTTCCGATATTTAAATAAGAATAGCTTCCGAATTTTGTAATTTTCAGCTTGCTGACGCTTAACGGTTTAATTGTAAATTTTTTTGTGGCGGTTCCGGAATAAGCGCCCTTTCCCGTAATCTCCACCTTTGCGGTTCCTGCATTTTTATTATCCGAATAGCTCACTTTATAGTCTTCATTTTCTTTCAGTGTTTTACCGTCATATTTTACAGTTACCTTCGGCTTTCTGGCTTTTCCATTGTAAGTATACGACGACTTTTTGTCTTTAAAGGAAATCTTTGTTTTATCCGAGGATATGCTCCTCTTTCCTATTTTAAAGGTCTTTGTCACAGTTCCGGTATAATTTCCGGTCCCTTCTGCCGTCAGTCTGGCAGTTCCTGTTTCTTTATTGTCAGAACAGGTTATTTTGTAATCCGTCCCCTCCCGGAGCACAGTGTCCTTTCGGACAAGCGTTACAGCCGGCACAACCGGCTTCCCGGTATAAGGATATTCCTCCTCCAGTCCGCTGAATACGATTTCCTCCGAATCAATTGAAAAAGGAGAAATAACAAATTTCTTTTCCGCAGTTCCGGTATAACCGTTTTTTTCAATACCGGTTATTTTCACGGAAGCCTGTCCCACATTGATGTGGCTGCTGTATTCCGCCGTATAATGAGTTCCCTTTTGCAGAACTGTCCCTTTACTGTCTGTCAGAACAAGCTCCGGACAGATTTCCTTTCCTGTATAAAACTGCTCCGGGATCTCTGATATTGTGACTTCACTGACAGAGACAGGCTGATCCGCCGTGGGGTCCTGCGGGTCCGAGACCTCTTCCTCTGTGATAGGTTCCTGTCCTTCGGGAGTATCCGGCGTCTGCTCTCCTTCCGGATTCCCGTCTCCCGGCTCCTCTCCCTCCGACGGCTTTTCCCCCTCTTCCGGTTTCTCTCCCTCTGACGGTTTCTCTCCTTCCTCCGGGTGTTCTCCCTCCGCGGCCTCCGCCGCATCATCCTGTGGCGGTTCCGCCGCGGCGG
>VSNE01000393.1 GCA_009774155.1 Lachnospiraceae bacterium | reverse complement strand
CACACACGCACTTACACAGCATAAGCACAGCACATACACATGTATACATACACCCTGTTTGTTGGTACACGATACCACATATCAGGTAATTTTTCAAGCTTTTTTGGAATGTTTTTAAAAAGATGCCAAAAAAGGCTTATTAAATGCACCTTTTTTTAGAGGACTATCTATGCAGACACAACAGATATCTTTGGTAAGTACATATTCTTTGCAGGATTTTATGGCGCTGCATTTTTCGCCTTCCAGCTTCCGCGGCAGGATCATGGTTGGCAGCCGGAAGTCCGATGCACAGTCCCTGTATCAGGTGGCGTGCTACCCGGTTCCGGAGATGGACGGTTATTTAAAGAAAATGAAGCAGGTGAACCAGGACTATTATATTACTGCCAATTCTTTTTCCGGCGTATGCAGAAATATGTCATCACTTTTTGCACTACATAATATTGTCATCGATATCGACTGTCATGGAAACCTTCCGGAAACGGAGAGAAGCCATGCCATTCATGAGCTGCTCCTTCACTATTACAAATATATGGAGCAGCCGGGGACTTTATGCGCAAATTCAGCCGTAAAAACAGGGCGCGGCCTGCAGCTTTGGTGGGCGATTCATCCGGTGTCCGTGAAATGTGCAGGAGCATACCGGGCGGTACTGGAGCATTTGATTGGACAGATCAACCATATGATCCGGAAGAGCCAGATCCTTACCAGGTATTTTGACAGCATTGACGCGGCGCCTTCCAATAACCTTGCCGGATATTTCCGTCTGCCCGGTTCCTATAACACGAAATCCAGAACCTTCGGAAGCTTTGAAATCCTGCATCCGGAAAAGCTGGATGTGATTGCGCTGGCAGAAAGCCTAAAAAAACAGAAGGAAAGGCCCTGCAGATTCCAAAAGGATGCAGACCTTGGGACGCTGCGCCTGGCAAAAAGCCGTCTGAAACAATTAACCAGTCTGAGACAGATGCGTATGGAAAGCGGCCGGGCCGCGAAAGGGGAGCAGAGGGACCTGTATCTGTTTATTTTGTATAACTCTATGTGCCGGGCAATGGACGAAGAAAGCTTAAAAAAGATTCTCCGGACATTTAATCAGGGCTTTCAGACTCCGCTTTCGGATGCGGAGCTGTTCCGGAACTTAAGCACGTCCAGAAGAAAGGAAGGATATGCGGTTTCCAATGCGTGGATGATAGAGCAGCTCCAGGTTTCCCGGGAAGAGCAGGAGAAGCTCTGCCTGTACAGAGCAGGAGACCGCAGAGGGACGGCCAGGGAGGCGGAACGTGAAAGAAAACGCCGGGAAAAGCGGGAAAGGAATGAAAAAATTCTCCAACTGTATATTGATGGAGAGGGAAATTACGAACAAATAGCTTTGATGGCCGGATGCAGCAAGGAGACAGTCGGCCGTGTGATCCGGGAATCCGGAATCCGGAAAACGCCGGAACAGAAAAAAGCTCTGATCCTTCAGATGCATGATGACCAGGGAATGGAAGCGGGAGAGATAGCGGAGCTTCTTGGAGTGTCTCAGAGGACTGTAAACAAGTATTTGAAAACGGATGATGAAATAGTTAAGGAAGAACAGGAAAGCCGCGAAATAAGCCGTACAGGGCTTTACAGGGGTTTTATCTGCGCTGCGGAAAAGGACAAAACAGAAAAAGAGCCGAAGTACAGTCAGGGCAGCATGGAAAAAGATGTCAAAACCGCCCATATATATTTGTTTTATAGGGGGAATGGGAATAAATACTGGGATATTGATCGAAAAATATACAGGCCGCCGGATGAGGGGTCTTAAGCTTGTGTCCGGGAATATGGGAATATTTGTTAAAAGGTATTGACAAGTGTACTTTGTACTCATATTATAAAAGGGAGGAGGAAAGAGGGGATGGAAGAAAAGAAAAAAGGGATGAAAATGAATTACATAGAGGATTCCGGTGAACCAACGATTAAGTCATGCAGGCTTTCTGCAGGGCTTACGCAGAAGGAATTTTCTAAGATGTTTGGGATTCCGATTGATGTTATCAAGAGCTGGGACTGTGGGAGGAGGACTCCTCCGGATTGGGTAAAAAGGTTAGTCATTGAGAAGCTGCAGAGCATCGAGAAGAAAAAAGAATTGTAAAAGTTAAAATTTGTTTAAGTACAAGGAGGGGTATGCGATGGCTTTTACTGACAGGAAAGCAGGTCTGGATTACATTAACCAGTATCAGAAAGAGAAATATGATCGGATTACGATCATGGCGAGTAAGGGAAAGAAGGCAAAATATCAGGAAGCTGCGAAATCAAAGGGGATGAGTCTGTCAGCATTTGTCATGGAGTGTGTCGATGAGAAAATTAAACATATGAAGGATGATTAGGAATATTTTTTATATAATATTGATAATATAGTTTAAATA
>VSNE01000392.1 GCA_009774155.1 Lachnospiraceae bacterium | reverse complement strand
TTTTCCGGAGGCTCAGGTAAGGAAATATTTTATTTGTATCAAAATAATAAATGTGATTGTGCAGAAAACTGCAATAAAGATGTTATGGCCTTTCCGCCGCAGCATCAAAACAGACAGCCGGGCTTTGAATATGTAATGAATCCTATACCTGTATCTGAGTGCGGCAGGCAGTGCGGCAGGCTTGAAGGTAAGGTTGCTCTCATTACAGGAGGCGACAGCGGCATTGGCCGGGCGGTTGCGTATGACTTTGTTAAAGAGGGAGCCTCCGTGGTGATTGTTTACTACGACGAGGAAACAGACGCAAGAGAGACAGCCCGAAAAATTGAGCAGCTGGGCGGGAAGTGTTTACTTATATGCGGAGATTTAAAAGATCCGGGTTTTGCGAAATACTGTGTGGATAAAACGATTGGATATTTTGGAAAGCTGGATATATTGGTGAATAATCATGCGATGCAGTTTGTTCAGCGGAGTATTTTGGATATATCCCATGAACAGCTGGAATTTATATTCAGAAATAATGTCTTTTCATTCTTCTATTTAATACAGTACGCATTACCCTATATGAAAAAAGGCGGAAGCGTTATTAATACAACTTCCGTTACGGCTTATGAAGGGAACAAAGATTTAATTGACTACAGTGCAACTAAGGGCGCAATTGTGGCCTTAACGAGATCGCTTTCTTTATCTCTTGCAGAAAAAGGAATCAGAGTAAATGGGGTTGCGCCGGGGCCGATATGGACGCCTCTGATTCCGGCATCTTATTCGGCGGCGGAAGTGGCTACATTTGGAAAAAAGACATCGCATGTTCCGATGAACAGAGCAGGGCAGCCATGTGAAGTTTCCCCATGCTATGTATTTCTTGCCTCTGATGACGCAAGTTATATGACGGGGCAGGTGCTTCATCCGAATGGAGGAACGATAACAGGCTCATAAGATATCTGTTGATACGCAGGCTTTTTTATGGTATATTAAAAGCATCATTCAAAGGGGGTTCCGAAGAGAAAAATAAATTATAAGGGAAGATCAAAAGGGTAAAAAGAAGCTTTTGGCTTTGTGATGCCGGATGAACAGGAGAAGGATTATGCAGGAACAGGATGAATTTATATTATATCCAAAATGTGACACGCTGGTGCAGGAGGATACGTGCGGGGAGTGCCGTTATAAAAAAAGGGCTGCCGTGGGGAAAACGGTGATTGGTATTTTCATTGGGACTGCTGTCCTGATTATCATCCTGATGCTGGCGGCAACCCTTTTTTCTATATGGGCAGTATTTGGACAAAACGAAAGCCAGGAAGCGCGGGATTCAGGCTCAAATTATGAAAGCGGCGGTTACTTCGGCTATGAGCTGCCTGATAATTTCAGCGGGTATAATGATTCTTACGGCCCCTATGTGCCCAGCCCGGATGATAAATATTATCAGGAACTGACAGATTCCATAACACAGGATTTAAGCTATAATGTTGTATGGGAGTCTATGTCTCTGCGGCCCAGTGATTCAAATGCTACATATAAATATGACTGCTCCTATCCGGTGCTGTCCGGCAAAGAGAAAAAGAAGCTGGATGCTGTAAATCAGGAGATAGAAAAAATGGCCTGTGAGTACAGAGACGTTTACCAGGATTATGATGCAGGCGTTCTCAGCTATGGATATGTGACTTATATGGATGAAGACAAAATAAGTGTTGTAATCCGCCATAGCCTGAGCGAAGGAAAGAAAACTGCCGCGGTGGTTCGCGCAGCTACATTCCGTATGGATACAGGGGAAAAAATGTCCCATTCTGATATGGTGGAAGTGGATGAATATCTGGTTTATCAGTTCCGTTCCAGGAATACCTATCAGAATGGAGAAGTAGAATATGTGGACGGACTTTCGGATACAGAGCTTCTGGAGTGTCTTAAGGATAAAAAAGACAGTATTATGTTCTATACGCCGGTGGGGCTGGAGATAGGGTTTAACTATAAGGATGGCTGGGTAACGGTTACCCTGAAAAATTATGTATTATAAGAGAGGTACTTCTGATGGAGCGGATTGATGTGTTTCATCTGCCTTTTTACAAAAAAGAGGCATTTACTGGTTCCGACCGGGGGCTCCGGTTCTGGATTGGAAGGAAAGAGACGCTGAAGGAAGGAACCGGGGAGGAGAAAGAGACAGTTCTCAGGGCAATTGTGTGGCCGGAGCCGTTTGCCCTGAAGCATACGGATGATGATAAGAAAATAAGCAGGGATTTTCCCTTTTCAGAAAATGGGCTGGATATGGCCTATGAGTGGATTATCGGAGAGGGAAGGGAACGCATTAAAAAAATGAAGCATCCATGAAAAACGGAAGGCACGCATATGCCTTCCGTTTTTCATCGCAAACACATTTTATACAACAAAAGCAATACTTCTGATGTTGACTTT
>VSNE01000391.1 GCA_009774155.1 Lachnospiraceae bacterium | reverse complement strand
CCCGTAAAGTAGGTCTTGGACACGGCAATCTCGGCAAAATGCTTCTGGAAGAAGAAACCGAGTGCTTTGCATTCCTGGCAGGCCATGAGTCCTTTGCCGCTGCAGAGGGAGCTATCGGTATCGCAGAGAAGGCAAACAAGGTGCGCCAGAAACCGCTTCGGGTTATTCTGAACGGTCTTGGAAAGGATGCTGCCCAGATTATTTCCCGTATCAACGGATTTACCTTTGTTGAGACAGAGTACAATCCGTATACAAACGAAGTAAAAGAGGTTTCCCGCAAATCTTATTCTGAAGGGCTTCGTGCAAAAGTAAACTGCTACGGCGCAAACAGCGTTCCGGAAGGCGTTGCGATTATGTGGAAGGAGAATGTGGACGTTTCCATTACCGGTAATTCCACGAATCCGACCCGTTTCCAGCATCCGGTGGCAGGTACATACAAAAAGGAAAGAAACGAAGCAGGCAAGAAATACTTCTCCGTTGCATCCGGCGGCGGCACCGGACGTACGCTTCACCCGGATAATATGGCTGCAGGCCCGGCTTCCTACGGTATGACGGATACCCTCGGACGTATGCATTCAGATGCGCAGTTCGCCGGTTCCTCCTCTGTTCCGGCCCATGTAGAGATGATGGGACTGATCGGCGCCGGCAACAACCCAATGGTTGGCATGACCGTTGCCGTTGCTGTTTCTATCGAGGAAGCGGCAAAGGAAGGAAAGTTCTAAGAGATAGTGTAAATATGGGGGTTAATCAAGCCGTGGGATGGTCTGGTTAGCCCTCATTTTTTCCCTATATGTCAGACGGATTGTATAAGGTGTCTGATACATAGCCAATAATATAAACAGGCCTTGATTGGACTGGTTTGTTCAATTTGTGTTTCAGACAGACATTGCTTTTGCGATGAATGATTTTGATTTTTTTATAAAAGGGGAATGGATATGAGTATTAGTGAAGAAGTACAAAAATATCGTCAAGAGATCAAGTCAGAAAGAATGGACATGTCTTTTGGGGAAATAATCAATATGTATAGGGATCATGAGATCATTATTTCACCAGAATATCAAAGAGCTTTTAGATGGGATGAAAATAGGCAAACGGATTTTATAGAATCTATTTTATTAGGAATTCCGTTTCCTTCTATATTTGTTGCTACAAATCCTGATGGAAAATGGGAACTGATTGACGGATTACAAAGAGTATCAACCGTACTTGCTTTTTTCGGTGAATTAATAGATGAAGCAGGAAATTCTTATCCCAAAAATAACCTTCAATTGACAGAAGGAAGTTTAATAAAAGGATTGAAGGGATGTACTATTAATGAATTGCCTCTGGAATATAAACTGCAAATAAAAAGAACACCTTGTCGTGTTGAAATCATTTTAAAAGAGAGCGATTTTAAAATGAGGTATGAACTTTTTAAACGTTTAAATACAGGCGGAGAAGGTTTGTCTAGGCAAGAAATTAGAAATTGTATTTTTCGAGGATTAGACAGCAAATATAATGATTTTGTTACAGAATTATCTAATAATAAATACTTTCAAGAACTTGTAATAATAAGTGAAGCACAGTCAGAAATGATGTATTATGATGAATTGGTTCTCCGGTATTTAACTTTGAAGAATAGTGGAACACGTTATACACAGGCCAATATTCAAGATTGTATGGACGATTATTTAAAAAAACAATGTGAAGACTTTAATGAACAGCAGGTGTCCGATGACAGAATTATTTTTAACACGATTATGGAGATACTGAATGGCTTGAAGGACAGGGATGTTTTTAAATTAGGCAGGCGTTATTTTACTACAAGTATGTATGATGCAATCATGCTGACACTATCTGACCCTGTTGTGGATCTTAAAAATTTAAAGGTTGGTATACTTGCTGAAAGAATTGATATTCTTAAGGAAGATTCGGATTTTAAAAAATATGTTGGATCTGCAAGCAGTAATCCAACAAGCATTACAAATAAAGTTCAGATAGCTAAAAGGATTTTGATAGGTGAATAAAGTATATGCATAGACTGACAGAAGAAATAATTGCCAGCAGAGACTGGCGGATGAGAGAATTAGAAGCACTTAAAAAAATGTCAGTGGTAACATTATCGAAATCATCAGAAGAAGTAAGAAAACAATATAATAGAATGTGTGTACCATATATTTATGCCCATTGGGAGGGATTTATTGTTCAAAGTTTCAGAACAATGATTTCTTATATCAACGGCCTTAACATACCTAAAAAGAATATCAGAAATGAATTATATGCCTTTTCGTTGGTAGATGTTATAAGGCCGTTGGCCGGAAAACAGAGTTTTGATCAGGTACGGAATTTTGTGGAAAAATTTGTTACAGATTATGAGCAAAAATTTTATATGGATACAAGTGTACTTACGGCAAAGTCAAACTTAAATTA
>VSNE01000390.1 GCA_009774155.1 Lachnospiraceae bacterium | reverse complement strand
CCCATACCCGGCAGCATGCCCAGCAGCGCTCCGATCCCGCCCATCTTTTTCATCTGATTCATGCTCTCCAGATAGTCCTCGAAGTCGAACTTATTCTTCTTCATCTTCTCGACCATCTGTCTGGATTTTTCTTCATCCAGGGATTCCTGCGCCTTCTCAATCATAGTCAGCACATCGCCCATACCCAGAATCCGGGACGCCATACGATCCGGATAAAACTGCTCCAGGTCGGAGAGCTTCTCTCCCATACCTACATACAGAATCGGCTTTCCGGTCACTGCACGGATGGAAAGCGCCGCGCCGCCTCTCGTATCGCCGTCCAGCTTCGTCAGAATCACACCGTCGATGCCTACCTTCTCCGTGAAGGCGGTTGCCACATTCACCGCATCCTGTCCGGTCATGGAATCAACCACCAGAATGCTCTGGCTTACGTCCACATTTGCTTTGATCTCAGTCAGCTCATCCATCATCGCTTCGTCGATATGCAGACGGCCCGCGGTATCAAGAATGACAACGCTCATGCCATGGGATTTGGCATGCTCTACGGCTGCTTTTGCAATATTTACCGGCTTATGCTGGTCTCCCATGGAAAATACTTCCACACCCTGCTTCTCACCGTTCACCTGAAGCTGTTTAATCGCCGCCGGACGGTATACGTCGCAGGCTGCCAGCAGAACCTTCCGGCCTTTGATCTTGAACTTTCCGGCCAGCTTTGCCGCTGTCGTCGTCTTACCTGCTCCCTGAAGGCCGGTCATCATAATGATCGTAAGCTGATTGGACGGCTGAAGCTTAATTTCCGTCGTCTCGCTGCCCATCAGGCTGACCATCTCTTCATCTACAATCTTAATGACGGTCTGTCCCGGCGTCAGACTCTCCAGCACCTCCGCGCCGACTGCCCTGGCCTCCACTGCCTTGATAAACTGCTTGACTACTTTAAAGCTGACATCCGCTTCCAGAAGAGCCAGCTTGACCTCTTTTAAAGCTGCCTTTACATCCGCCTCTGTGAGCCTTCCTTTGCCGCGCAGGTTTTTGAACACATTCTGCAATTTTTCCGATAAACTGTCAAATGCCATCTATAGCCCCTCCAGAATCTCGGCGGAAATCTTCCCGATCTCTTCCATAGAAGGATTTCCCGCCTGTGCTTTCGCAATCCTCTGAATCCGTCCGACCTGCTCCCGGAGACTTATAAATTTCTCCACAAGATGCAGCTTCCCCTCATATCCTTCCAGCAGCTTATTGCACCTCTTAATCATATCGTGCACCCCCTGCCGGGTGATACCCAGATCATCCGCCACTTCACTCAGAGAATAATCATTCAGAATCACGTCCTCGTAAACCTGCTTCTGATGCGCGGTCAGCAGCTCTCCGTAAAAATCATACAGAAGCGCCTGCTCCAGAATCCTTTCCATTGCAATCACCTTGGTTATCTTACACGAAAAAAAAACAGATGTCAAGTATTTTTTCTTGACAAAGTGGGGAACAAAATTTGTCATAAGAATTATCACCCGTTAAAAACGTGCGCCGCCGGGCGCACCACTTAAAAAAAGGCATCTGCAGTATCTGCAAATGCCCTGAATTCAGTAACCTTTCTCTCTAAATCATCACAATATTTTTAAATCCGCAGTCCTTTAAAATATCTGCCAGTCTGTTCAGACAGCTCTGATCCGGCACAGCATAATGGGCATATTCCTTACGCACTCCCATTGGCCTGAACGCAATCAGCTTCACCCGAAAATCGTGAACTTCCAGATAAGGAGCCAGAAATTCCCCCATTTTGCGGATACTTTGTTCCGTATCATACAGCTCCGGAACAATGACTGCTCTTACCTCATATAATTTGGATGTTTCCGCCAGATAGACGGCGTTGGAAAGAACCATATCATTAGGAGCGCCTGTAACCTCCCTGTGCTCCCCGCAGTCAAAGGCTTTGATATCCAGCATCACACCGTCCGTAGCCTCCATAAGCTCCGGATAGTCTTTAAAAGGGATGGTTCCGTTGCTGTCAATCAAGGTTGTCAGACCGTCCCTTTTCACAAGCCGGAACAGCTCTGTTAAAAATTTCGGCTGCAGCATACATTCCCCTCCGGATACAGAGATCCCTCTGATAAAAGGAATCTGTTTTTTCCCCGCCTGATATACTTCCTCCGGGGTCATTTCCTGCGTCCTGGGAGAACTGTCGTGGGGGCAGATATGAATACAAGTATCACACTGCTCACATTTGGACGGATCAAAACAGATTTTTCCCCCTTCTTCCCGGGACAGCGCCCCCGCGGGGCAATGCTCCACACAGATGCCGCACTCCTTACACAATCCCCGTGTCTCCGGATTATGGCAGTATTTACAGTCTATATTGCACCCCTGGAAAAATACGGCAGTCCGGTTCCCGGGTCCGTCCACGCTGCTGAACGGAATGATACGGTTTATAATCGCTTTCATCAGTTTGATTCCTATTATATATAAA
>VSNE01000039.1 GCA_009774155.1 Lachnospiraceae bacterium | reverse complement strand
ATAATACAATCAGAAAATAAAACAGGAGAGCGAAAACATGGAAAAAAATAATGATTTTCTTGCAGAGGAGCCGGTCGGCAGGCTTCTGTGGAAATTATCGGTGCCGGCAATTGCCGCCCAGATAATTAATCTTTTATATAATATGGTAGACCGCATTTATATCGGGCATATGCCGTCGGACGGGGCGCTTGCTCTGACAGGCGTGGGCGTCTGTATGCCGGTAATTATGATTGTGTCCGCTTTTGCCGCTCTGATCAGCAACGGGGGAGCGCCGAGAGCGTCTATGGCCATGGGAAAGGGCGATAACGACGCGGCGGAGCAGATACTTGGCAACAGCTTTTCTCTGCAGGCGGTCATATCGGTGATTCTGACAGCGGTTCTTCTGCTGTATAACCGTCCGCTGCTTCTGACCTTCGGAGCCAGTGAAAATACCATTGCATATTCCACCGCTTATATGAATATCTATGCGGTCGGAACGATCTTTGTACAGCTTACCCTTGGGATGAATGCATTTATCACTGCCCAGGGATTTGCAAAGACAGGAATGCTGAGCGTGCTGATCGGAGCGGTCTGTAATATCATTCTGGACCCGGTTTTTATCTATGGACTGGGAATGGGAGTGCGGGGAGCCGCCCTTGCGACGATTCTTTCCCAGGCAGTGTCTGCCGTCTGGGTGCTTCGGTTTCTGACGGGAGAAAAAACAATTATAAGGATTCGGATGAAGTATGTAAAGCTGCAGAAGGAGGTTGTCTTACCGGGACTGGCGCTGGGGCTGGCCCCGTTTATTATGCAGGCCAGCGAGAGCGTGATTATTGTGTGCTTTAATTCCTCCCTGCTGAAATACGGAGGGGATGTGGCAGTGGGAGCCATGACCATTTTATCCAGCGCCATGCAGTTTTCCATGCTGCCGATGCAGGGTTTAGGACAGGGGGCTCAGCCCATTACCAGCTATAATTACGGGGCAAAGAATAAAGAACGCGTAAGGAAGACCTTTCGCCTGCTTCTGACAGTCAGCCTGTCTTATTCGGTAATTGTATGGGCTCTTATAATGCTGTTTCCGGGAGCGTTTGCGGCGATTTTCTCGTCGGACGCCGCGCTGGTCGCCTATACAGAATGGGCTCTGCGCATCTATGCCGCCGCCATGTGCATTTTCGGGGCGCAGATTGCGTGTCAGATGACGTTTATCTCCCTTGGAAATGCGAAGGCGTCTATTATGGTGGCAGTTATGAGGAAATTTATTCTGCTGCTTCCGCTGATCTATCTGCTGCCTCATCTGACGCCGGACAAAACGATGGGAGTCTATCTGGCGGAACCGGCTGCAGACGTGCTTGCGGTAACCTTTACAGTAATCCTGTTCTTCTTCCAGTTCCGAAAAGCGATGGCGCAGATTGAGGAAATATAGTATAATGGGAGAAAACTACGGATTTAAAGAGAGGACAGCATAAGATGAGGAGAAATCTGCAAAAGGGGCTGGCGCTGGTTTTGCTCTTTGCCTTGTTTGCAGCAGGCGTGCCGCTGCGTGCCGCTGCTAAAAAATCAGCCGGGTCCGGAAAGGAACCGCTTACCGTTACCAGAGAGTTTCATCCTTTTGACTGGAATGCCTATACGGATTCCCCGTATGTCCGGCTTGGAGCGCATGAATATGCCGGCAGCTATGGAAGTGAACTGAGTAAGGAGCAAAAGCAGCTCTACGATGCTTTGGAGGGCTATTATCTGGATTCCGGGAAAAATTTTTCCAGCGGAAGGACAGATGCTTTGACCTTTGTATATCCGCAGGCGTATACGGCAAATACCGAAGAGACGTATTCCTTTCTGAAAAATGAACTTCTGCTTAACAGCAGCTATGCATACTGGGCATTTGTATATGACCATCCGGAAGCATATTGGGCCGGATCTGTGCGGATGAGCCTGAACGGCACAAAGTCAGACGGGATTTACCGGATGGAAAGCGCCGGGTTTGATATCAGCGAGAAGTATGCCGGCGCAAAGTCACAGACGGAGCTGTACCGGACAGGAGTGGAGACCGCAGCGGCGAAGATCAGGGCGGAAGCGGCGTCTGCAGGCAGAGAACATATCGTAAAGGCCATTCATGATTATCTTTGCAGCAGACTGTCCTATAATTATGAGGCGCTCAAGAGGGAAAATGCAGAGAATCCTGCCTATCGGTATGCATACTCTAACGGAGCCGTGTTTACAGGAAAAAATTCTGTGGTGTGCCAGGGCTATGCGGAGGCATTCAAGGTGCTGGCAGACCAGTTCGGCATCCCCTGTGCGGATATTGTGGGAACGACCCAAAGCGGAACGCATATGTGGAACTACGTGCAGATGGAGGATCAGAACTGGTATGCGGTGGATTGTACATGGGATGATCAGAATCCGATTGGCTACGCCTATTTTCTCTGCGGCGCAGATTCGGAAGGATTAAGCGGCTCATTCCGTGAGGAGCATACGGAAAAGCCGTGTTTTTCGGAAAATGAAGATATTGTATTTATTTATCCGCCCCTTGCGCAGGACGCCTATGAATTGTCTGCGTGCGTCCACAGAGTCTGCGGGTGGAGGACAGTGAAAGCCCCGGACTGCATTACAGAGGGAAGGTCAGAGAAGGTATGCAGAAGCTGCGGCGCGGCAGTTGATGCCAAAGCCATTCCTGCCACCAAAAATCTGACGGACGGCTGTACGTTAAATATCGGGCGGAACCTCTGGACTTATACCGGGGCTGCCATCCGGCCGGAGGCTGCGCTGTTATGCAATGGGAAGGCGGTAGAAGCGGGCTGTTATCAGATCGATTATTTTGATAATGTAAAAGCGGGCTTTGCCAGAGTTCTCGTAACGGGAAGGAATGGGTATAGGGGGACTCTTACAGGTTCCTTTGTGATTCAGAAAGCAGATTCTTCTATATGGCTGACAGGGGCAACGGAGGTTTACAGCGGGAATGAGGTCAGAGTGCCAAAGGCAGAGCATTCCGGTTCGTCCGGGTTTATTACTTATACATATTATACAGACGCAGCCTGCACATCCAGGACTTCCGAATCAGCCCACAAAGCTTCCGCACCCGGCGCAGCTCCCCGGTACGCGGGGACCTATTATGTGAAAGCAGCGCTGGAGGCAGACGAGAACTATAACGGGGCAGTCAGCAGCCCGGTGAAACTGGTGATTACAAAGGGGACGGCTTCTGTAAGGCTGAAGCCGAAAACAGCGGCTTATACAGGCAGGGCTGTTTCAGTTGATAAAGCGACCGTAACGTTCGGCGCCGGAAAGGTGACCTATACCTATTATACAGATAAAAAATGTACAAAGAAAACGAGCAGGCGGGAAAACGGCTCGTCCGGCACCGGAAAGGCTCCTAAGCTGATAGGAACCTATTATGTGAAAGCAGCCGTGGCAGAGAATGGAAACTGCTACGGTGCGGTAAGCAGGGCCGTAAAGCTGGTAATTAAAAAAGGAACGCCTGTCATAAGGCTGACGGGAAAGACAGCGGCCTATACGGGCAGCGCTGTTTCCGTCGGAAAGGCAAAGGTGACAGGCGGCGCCGGAAAAATTACTTATGTTTATTATACGGATGCAAAATGCACAAGGAAAACAAGCAAGCCGAAAAACGGCTCATCCGGCGCCGGAAAGGATCCTAAATATGCGGGAATCTACTATGTCCGGGCGCTGTCCGCTTCAAACAGTAAGTATACCGGCGCAAAGAGCAATACCGTAAAGCTGATCATCCGTCCGGGAAGAGCATCCATATCCGGCGCGAAAAATATTCCGGGAAGGAAAATTAAAATAAAATGGCCCGCGAAAACCGGAACCGGCACAGCGTCCGGAATGAAGTATATTGTGGAATATTCCACCGACAAAAAGTTCAAATCGGATGTGGAGCAGGCGGTTGTATCAGGAAATAAAACAAGCTGCACGATTTCCGGGCTGAAAAGGGGCAGAACCTATTATGTCCGCATAAAAGCCTATTCCGTCAAACAGAAAACCTATGGAAAGGCAGGCAAAATAAAAGCGGTTAAAATCACCAGGTAGACAGATGTATGAATGTTCGTCCGGCGGTGCAGAAAGAGGATGTAATCAGGGCCTGCACCGTCCGCATGGCTCATAACCTTCGCTGATTAATTCCTCTCTGGATTGTGAGCTTTCTTCTCTGTTGGATGATGAAATGTCCTCCGCGCTGCTGCAGTCCGGCAGATGAAATTTATGACTGCCCGTGTTTAAAATATAAGTAACGGCAGGAGCAGAGGAGCCGGTCGGTTCTCCGGTCAGCCAGGAATCAGAAGGACTCTCGCTCCAGGTAATCGTGCTTCCGTCAGAGGAGGCGATAACCGTTCCCTGTTCATCCGTCCTATAGACAGTGATGCCCTTTTGACGGAATTTATTCATTGTTTCCGCATGGGGATGTCCGTATTTGTTTCCCTCCCCGCAGCTAATCACGGCGTATTCCGGGGAGACCGCCTCAAGAAATTCATCGCTTGTGGAGGTATCGCTTCCGTGGTGGCCGGCTTTTAACACATCGGCCTGTACGGTAAGACCTTCCTCCAGAATGTCCGCTTCGGCCTTTGCTTCCGCGTCCCCGGTAAAGAGAAACGTATTTTCTCCGTGGGTCATGCGGATGACGATGGAATTGTTATTATTGTCCGAATACTCCCGTACAGGCCCGAGGACGGTAAAGGAGGCGTCGCCGAAGGCGTAGGTATCGCCCGCTTCCGGATGGACGGCAGAGCAGCCTTTGGACTTCATAGCCTGAATGACGTCGTCGTAGGTTCTTGTATCCACTTCCTTATCCGGCATCAGGACGGTCTGACAGTCAAATTTGTACAGGACTACGTCTGCGCCTCCGATATGATCCGCATCCGGGTGGGTCAGAATACAGTAGTCCAATGTTTTGATGCCAAGATAATTCAGATAGGACTGTACGGCTGTACCCTTATCGTTATCGCCGGCGTCAATCAGCATTGCATGGTCTCCCTGAGTAATGGCAATGCAGTCCCCCTGGCCGATGTCGAGAAAATACACATTTAAGACATCTTCCCCTCCGGAAGCGTCATTTTGCGCGGCTGTTCTCTGTGCGGTTGTGCCGGATTCCAGGTCCGAACAGCCGGCGATGCCGGCAATCAGCAGTATCCATAACGAAAAGATGGAAATAATCGTTCTTAATCTTCTGTGCTTCATAATCAAAACCTCCTTAAGTTCATTGAAAAAGGAAGAACCCGGATGCATACGCAGGCTCCTCCCCTTTGGCTGGTGATATTATATCATGTGTTTTTAACGGATTCAAGCGGGATGAAATCTGAAGCAGACTGTTTCTGCAGAGGCTTCCTGAGTTTCTGCATTTTTTATTATGAGGATGAAAAGAGGTTTGTCTTTTCTGATTTTGTCGATTGTGGTAGAATATAATAAAAGCACAGGAGGGGGATTCGGTATGAAGAAACGTATTATTACAATCAGCCGCGAGTTTGGCAGCGGAGGAAGGACTGTCGGAAGGCGGGTGGCAGAGAGGCTTGGCATTGCCTACTATGATAAGGAGCTGATTGAGAAGATTGCAGAGGGAACCGGGTTGTCGGAAGCGTTTATCAGGGAATACGGCGAACATGCTCCGGGGAAAAATGTATTCTCGTATTCGTTCCTTGGCAGGACTGCCAACGGAATGTCCATGCAGGACTATATCTGGACCGTGCAGAGGAAGATTATTAAAGAACTGGCAGGAAAGGAGCCGTGCGTAATTGTCGGACGCTGTGCAGATTATATTCTGAGGAACCGGGAGGACTGTCTTCATGTATTTATTCATTCTTCCCTGGAGAAAAAGGTGGAGCGGATTGTGAAGATCTATGGAGAGACCTCCGATAAGCCGGAAAAACGTCTGGAAGATAAGGATAAAAAAAGAAGCGTGAACTATCATTATTACACAGACCGCAAATGGGGAGATGCAAAAAACTATCATCTGTCTCTGGACAGCGGGGAGTTTGGGATTGAACGGTGTGTGGATATTATCGCCGGGCTGGTGGAACAGACGCAGATTTAAAATGGAATAATTTTGTGAACAAAAGGACGGCAGTCTGGGCTTTCAGCCTAAACTGCCGTCCTGTCTTTGTCTGTATAAGGGGAATTATTCCTGCGGTTTGGGAAAAATTACCTGGTAAGCACCAGCTTTGTGAAGACATCTCCCCGCTCTTCAAAATTTTTAAAAATGCCGTAGCTGGCGGCAGCCGGTGAAAGGACGCAGGCGGTGCCGGGAGCGGTAATCTCTTCCGCCCGCTGCACGGCTTCTTCCAGAGTGTCCACAAGAATCAGACGTTCCGGCGCACGGAAGTCAGGATAGCTTTGATGAATCTCATCAAAAATCCGTTTTCCGGTGTCGGCCATCAAAATAATATGGGAGACGCCGTCCCCGGAAAGAAAGCGGATCAGCTCTCCGTATTCAATTCCCCGGTCCATACCGCCGATCAGCACGGTTCCCACAGAAGGGATGCTTTTCAGCGCCTGGATGGTGGTCTCGCAGATAGTAGAAATAGAGTCGTCATAGTAGCGCACTCCTTCCCGTTCTCCGATAAAGCTTAGCCGGTGGGGGAGCGGCTCATAGGTACAGAGCGCCCGGTCAAATTCTTCGTCGGAAAGGCCAAGGATATGGCAGACGGCATAGTCAAAGGCAATATCCATATGATTGTGATGGCCCAGGAGGCGGATTCTGTCTGCGGGTATCCGGTAGTCTCCCCGTTCAAACCGGATTCTTGTGCCGTTCAGCACCACATCGGCAGTGGAATAATGGTCAGAGACCGTATAAATATGGGAGCTGCAGGTTCCTTTCCTTGGAAGGACGGGAAGGCCGCAGAAAAGCAGATCCTGAGGTTTTTGATGAAGGTAAATCTGCTGCTTGGAACGGATATATTTCTCCATAGTTCCATAGTGGTCAAGATGCTCCTCATGGATATTCAGAAGCACCGCTGTATGGGGGGATACATGAATGTATTCCAACTGATGACAGGAAAGCTCACAGATGATAAGTGTTTCCCCGCCGATATCCTCCAGAATATCAAAGGCCGGAATTCCGATATTGCCGGCGAGAACCACATCCCTTCCGTTTTCCTTCAGGATGTGATAGAGCAGGGTTGTGACCGTGCTTTTTCCTTTTGTGCCGGTGATGCCGATGATGCGTTCCCGGTAAGCAGTGAAAAATACCTCCATCTGGGAAGAAAACCGGCATACATATTCGGACGGGTCTTTGGGAAGGACAACGCCGGGGCTTTTGAATACCAGATCATAGTGATCCAGAGTATCCATATAAGCGGGGCCGGAGAGAACTCTGACAGAAGGGTTCTCAGGGGAAGCTCCCGCCTGGTCGGCAATGGTGATGGAAGCGCATCCTCCGGCCTGTTGGAGACGGCGGAGGGTAGACCGGCCCTCTCTGCCGAATCCAAGAATCAATACATGCTTCCCTTTAATCAGTTTTTTTAATATATTCAGCAAGGCAGAGTCCCTCCGTAGCATTCTTCAGATAAAATGTGTAAAAATTCTGCCGGAAGCAGATGAGCGCTGTTGTAATAGCGGTCGTAGGCGTGCAGGTTTGGACGAAAGGCAGCAAACAGGGATTGCTTTCGGTACCAGGCAAGCAATGCCGGAAGCGGCTCGCCTTCTTTTTCCATACGCTCAATAGTCTGACAGACGGCCGTATTCACTTCATCCCGGCTGCCCACGCATTCAAAGGGTTTTTCGCTCTGTATGCCGATGAGCTTTTCAAAATCATCCTGCATGGATTGGCCGTTCAGCATATCTGTTCCGAAAATTTCCACCAGTCTGTCATGACTTAAAAACGGTGATAGAATCAGGAATACAAACAGACATTTGGGACAGTGTCCGCACCAGATATCCTGCTTGCTGCCTGCATTGCAGCTACGGAAAACATCATGATAGGCGGGTATGGAGGCAAAATATTTTGCAATCTGAAATTCGGAGAGCGGACGAAGCATACTGAAATAGTGGATGCCGCTTCTGATAAACGTCTTTTCGTAGCTGTGGAAATCCTGCTCAAATTTAAAGCTTTTGGAATACTGGTGGTTGACTTCGCTTCCCGCCACAGTGCTTTCATTGGCGCTGGATTCATTGGACAGGGCGATATAGCGAAGTCCATGAAGATAAGCGGTAATCAGGGAAGAGAATGCAACCAGGGCGGAGAAGGGTGTGTGCCCGTTCAGATAGCCCTCCTTATTGAGCGCAATCATCCTCGCGTCCAGCGTCCGCTTTGCGGAAATATTGTCATTCATGGAGAATCCCGCTGCCTCCACGGTCTTTAAAGTAGCGCCTCTTGGGTTAATGATGTAGGTTTTCAGAGTGTGCCTGCTTTTTTTCAGCATTTCAATAGTGCAGGCAGAGTCCTTGCCGCCTCCCACCGGAATCAGGCATCCTTCCTCTGCCGTACAGGGAATGTCTTTTCCGGTAAAGGCAGGCGCATCGGATACCAGCTCCATAAAGCTGTCCGGTTCCGCGGAAATATGGTTGGTATAGAAAAATTCTCCAAGTCCCAGATAATACAGGTCCTTCCACCAGCGAATCTGAGACTGGTTTAACGGACCGGCGGATACAAGGACTTTAGGAGGACAGGAGATCTTCCAGTAGCTGATAAGCTCCACCATGCCAAGGCTGAACAGCATTTCCTGTAAAGTGCGGTTCTGCTCCGGAAAGAGCGGTTCTGCGTCCTTTTTCGGAAAGCGCCAGACCGGTTCAAAGACGGACAGCCCGGGCGTCTCAAAATGATAGGTAACCTGAAGCTCTTCATTGGTGTCCAGGACAGTGTAGCCCTTATAGAGAAAGTCCGGAAAGGTCTTTCTGCAGGTCTCATATGTTTTCATATCATGCAACCCCTTTGGTAGAATATTCATTAAAGCTTATTCTATCACATGAAATTTTAAATGGAAAGGCTGTCGTACAGCGCATCCACAATTTCTTTTTCCGTTTCGGCGGAAAATCCGTCCACTGTGCAGGTGTGCGTCTTAAGGATTCCGTCAATGCTTCCAAGAGCCACGGTTCTTTTAAGAAAGCTTCTCATCTCCTGATAGGAGGGAAAAACCTGCCGTCCGGCCAGCTTCTCCAGATATGCGGCCAGCCCGAAAGCGCCCCAGTTGGATACGGTGGCGATGATCAGATAATCTACCTTATTAATGCAGGGGGAAAGGAAGAGATTTTCTGAGATAACGTCTTTCAGGTTTCCCATGCCGATCTCATTGCCGCCGTCCCCGATGCCCCAGGCGGGAATACGAAGCTCCTGAGCCAGATCAAACAGAAGATCGATAGGAGCAGTATGGCCGCGGATACTGATTCCCCGCATATTGACATAGTCGTTTTGGGCGTTTCGTCCGCACCGCTCAATGGAAATCATGCCTGCCGGGCGTTCTCTTTGAAGCATATCCGTAAAATAAAGGAGACCGGCATCCAGAGGAACATAGCGGACTTCCAGCCCCTCTGATTCAAAATATTCGCTGCAGAGGATATCTGTGACAATGACCGGATGGTATCCGAGCTTTTTTAAGGCAGAAGAAAGTACATGTGTTCCGAGAGGCCCGTCAGTCTCGGCAAAGCCGTTGACATAAAAGCCGGTAGCCAGCAAAATCGTTCCCTTTGGAAGCGCAAGGAGCGCATGGGCGGCCTTTTCGCAGAAATTTTCCGGCATATGCTTCCGTAAAATATCCATGCCTCTTCCGGAGCGGCGCAGAATAATATCTTCAATCATATGAGACTTCCTTCTTTCAGATAAGGGCAAAGAACGGGCAGCGCAGTACATGCGCCGCCCGTATAAATCAATATATTTTCCTGGCGTGCACAACAAAGCGATCCTTTTTATTGTCAATATAGGTAGAAAGGGTAATTACCGAATCCTCAGCATCGACGGCCACGCCTGTGTCATACAGAGAGGAGGCTTTTAATTCTTCCAGGAAAGCTGCGTATGTTTGATCCTTTTTATAGCCGATTGTGTAGGAAATGTCCGTGACAGGAGCATTGTGGCAGGAAAATATTTCATAGCAGTGAGAGCCGTCCTCCAGGTCAATAAACACATAAGGATGAGCCTTCCGGTATTTTTCTTTTTTATAATCCTTCAGTCCGGCGAACATAGAGCTGCCCATTCCGCTTTTCCCGTAAATAATTGTATGCAGATCGCTGAGATCCGCCCTGCTGGCGGTTTCAATAAAGATGCTTCCGGCGTTGTTCTTTTTTCTGCGGAAGGTATGGGTCAGATAGTACGCGTTGTCCGATGCGTGAATGACCGGATAGCTGAGCCCGGAGCCTGGAATCTCAATCCAGCCGGCTGCGTCCGGATTGATATCCTGAAGAGAGGCCAAATCGATTCTGGCCGCCTGAACAGAGGATTGTGCCTCATCCCCCCAGGCGCCGGGCGGCGGGGGCTCCTGCAGTATATATTGTTTTAAGCCGCTGTATTCTTTTGCAGCGGCCTGACGCGCAAGGAATGCAGCTCCGATTTTCCAGACGGTGAAAAGCAGCAGGCAGATGCAAAACCCCAGGAACAGTCCCTGAAGCAGGGAGTATATCCGGCGTCCGCGTCGGGCTTCTTTTCTGTGCGCCGCTTTACGGCTTTTTTCCCGTGTTTTCTTTTTCATAAGTATCACCGCATTTATTGTAGCAAAATCCGGCGGCAAATGCCAGACAGGACGGTTAATATTTAATAATTATTAAGAAGTATATTGAATGTACTGTTACTGTATGGTTTGTGTATGAAAATACAGAAAAGCGGTTGCGGATGAAATCCCGTTTACCCAAGGACGGGAATTTCAATCTGGACAATATAATCTTCAATCCGGTCAATAACATTCTCGTTGATGCCCTTTTCATAGGAAAATTCATGAAGTGTCAGGCCATGTTTTTTGGCGTAATCAAAGATCTCCTGATACCGTTTTGGCATCCGGCTCCAGTCTCCTCTGTGGAAGGCCCTCAGATATTTCCCGCCGGGTGTGATATGCAGTCCGGTTTTATATGTGAGGAAAGGGATTTCAATAAAAAGCCTGGAATAATCGTCAAAGCTTCCGTTTTGCAGGCTGGAAACAGGAATCATCGAGCCGTAGGAGGCATGATGCAGGCGGCCGAGACGGTATTTTTCTGTTTCGGCTGTAATCAGTTCGACCTCCTCCTCAAAGGAAATGTCTCTGCTGATATCTACTGTGACCAGACAGCGTTCCTTCCTTTCGATAATGCTGATTTCGGATAAATCCATTGTCAGAAGTGTGGCCATATTCTGATGGTGGGCGCATAGGGTGGTCCGGACTGCCTGCAAATGGGCGATCTGAAGATCCAGATCGGCTATTTTTTCTTCCAGAAGACATTTCAGGCTGTCAGCGGAACGGTTTTTCATGAAATCCTGTATTTCACGGATGGAAACATCCAGCTCCCTCAAAAGAAGAATCGTTTCCAGAATAGGGCTTTGATGGTAGCTGTAGCAGCGGTAGCCGTTTTCGGGATTGATGGAGGAAGGCTTAAACAATCCGATTTCATCATACCACATCAGAGTTTTTTTATTGATTCCATGCATGGCTGCAAACTGGCCGATTGTAAGAAGTTTGTTCTTTTTATTCATATTCCTACCCTTTGATTTTGACTTGACTGTACTGTTACTGTATGGTTTATGATATGATATGCAGGAAAAAAATACAAGGCAAACGGAGGAAAAGTTATGGAAAACCAAAATGTATATGAAAAACCTGTAACATTAAAAAATATCTTGAAATTTGCTGTTCCAACTATTGCCATGACAGTATTTATGTCTTTTTACACAATGGTTGACGGTTTGTTTGTGTCAAACCTGATTGGCACGAATGCACTTTCGGCAATTAACCTGACAGCGCCTGTCATCCAGCTTGTCACTGCCGTTTCCACCATGCTTGCCACCGGAGGAAGCGCAGTTATTATGAAAAAGATGGGGGAACAGAAAAGTGAGGAGGCAAAAGAAGATTTTACATTCCTGATCTTAGTGAATGCGGCTGCGGGGATTATCATGTGTGCGCTTGGATATCTGACAATAGATCCTATTTTCGCCGGAATGGGCCTTTCTGCCGATGTGGAAGGGTACTGCGTAGAATATTTAAGCCGCTATCTGGTGTTTACCGTGCCGATTCTTCTGATGAATAACTTTACGCTTTATATGATTGCCAGCGGGAAGGCGGCGCTTTCTTTGATCTGTTCCGTGACAGGAGGCATCCTGAACATGGTGCTTGACTATATGTTTATTGCGGAGGCCGGCATGGGGATCGGCGGAGCGGCGATTGCAACGGGTCTCGGATATTCCGTGACCACGGCAGCAGGCTTATTTGTTTTCAGCCGGAAAAAGAGCCTTCTGCATTTTAAGAAGCCTGTGTTCCGGTTGGGGATTCTTGCGAATGCGGCTGTAAACGGATGTTCAGAAATGGCAACGGCGCTTGTCACCGGAATTATCACCATGATGTTCAACTGGACAATGCTCCATTATATTGGGGAGGATGGGGTTGCGGCCGTTACAATCATCATGTATGTGCTGATGTTTGCAAGCTCCCTGTATACGGGGTATTCCTACGGGGCTGCGCCTATGCTCAGCTTTTATTATGGGGAGCAGAATCGTGAGAAGCTGAGAAAATTAATTGCGGTCAGCCTGCAGGTGATTGCAGTTATCTCCGTGATAACGGCTGCTGCTTCCTTTATGCTGACAAAGCCTCTGGTGTCGGTCTTTTCCCGTCCGGATAATCCGGTATACGCTCTGGCGGTAACCGGGAACAGGATCTGCACGACAGCGCTTCTTTTTATCGGATTTAATATTTTTGCCAGTGGGATGTTTACCGCGTTATCCAACGGAACAGTCTCGGCGGTCCTTGCATTTTCCAGATCCTTTGTGTTTATGCTGGTTACTATGCTTGTGCTTCCGCTGATTTTGGGTGTGAACGGCATCTGGCTGGCAACGCCTGCGGCGGAACTGATGGCGCTTGCCCTGTCTGCTTTTATGCTTTTGAAATATAGAAAAAGATATGGAT
>VSNE01000389.1 GCA_009774155.1 Lachnospiraceae bacterium | reverse complement strand
GAGCAGATTATAAATCTATAAAAATTTATTAGTAGTACGGGTTTGATTGTGAAATACATTCATGCGTTTGTCGTGGACACAGAGCAGCAAAATATAGAATAAAGCCGAAATGTGTGATACAATAATTATGTTGTCCTACCAATACCTGGCAACGGGAGGAGGTGTCAGGATGGAAGTCGTCATTACTTTTCTGGTGACTGTCGCAGCGGGTGTGGTTTGCCACCTCATCAGCAGATGGCTAGACAGGCATGATAAGGACAGCAAATAGCCTAGTGGGTGCTTTGCCACTATAAAAGTAAAGAAGAATCCCCCGACTGTGCTGGAACACGGTTGGGGGATTCGTTCTTTGTCCGAATGGACTCGTCATTACTTTTTGCCTACTGGCATTATAGCATACGCAATTTTGATTTGCAATATTCTTTGAAAAATCTTGGAGAGTCTTCCGGTTGATTCCTTACTTTTGCTTCCAATAAATATATTTGCCTGGAAGCATTCCATGTATCATATATTCTAAAATTTTTGGATTTAAAAATGTGCGGTAACCGAGGGTATGGGGAAGCGGAATCCCCATCAAAATGCCAGGTAACTAAAATCACGAAAGTGAGTTTTGAGTTACTCTGGCGAATCTTGCCCTGGACGTTATCCCGCGGAGGAATAACAAAAAGGTGTATTGTCCAAAATAAAATCTCACATGGCTGATATGCTGCTTCCCGGCTTGTGGACTCAGGAGATTTGTGCTAATATGGAGATACAAAAACAAAAGGGAAAGCAGATGGAATCATTGACAGCGTCAGAACAGATAGATCAGAAACATCAGGAAGATTTACAAAGGCTCAGAGGTTTTCGCCTGCTTGATGATGATTTTGTCACAAAATGTTTTGAGGGAGATACGCCGGTCGGAAAGTTGATGCATGACTTCTCCTGCACAGACGCAGCGGATATGTACTACGGGACATTGGCAGACCGGGGAAGATTTTTCAAAGAGAGCAAGGAGGGGATCGAGATTATGTGTCGTGCTATGGAAGATATGAGAAATCAGACATTGAGGGAGCAATCAATTCTGCAAAAAGAATGTTGGCAGATGGAATATTGACACTTGAAAAGATTGCTGAATATGCCGGACTTCCTCTTGACGAAGTAAAAAAAACTGAAGGAAGAACGAAATATATCAAATTTTGCTTATAGGCTGAATACTTAAAATAAGTTTTCAGCCTATATGATGTTATTGTTGCTTTTTAAGCGCCAGAAAAATAGGGGCGATTTACATAAGACAGAGATCGACTTTTGCTATCTGATTTAGAATCACATAATTTATACAGCGTGGACATTGTCCGCATTTTGTCCACGCTGTATAAAATATAATAAGTTGTTGCGCGTTGCTGTGAGCCTAAATAAGATTCAATGTTTCTTGTATTTTCTTGATTTTATATAATGTTAGGTTATAAGAAGATAACCTATGTTATGATAAAATAAACGCTAACATACATACGGCTCATGTTGAGTGTGTCGTGTTGATGTCGCGGGTTGAGAAATAGAATAGCGGAAAAATGCAGAAAACAAGGGTTTTCCGGGAGTTGGAACAGTTTGGAAAAATTGTTCTGGCTCTCGGATTTTTTATTTGTTGTATTGTGCGGAAACATATCAACTGCCTTTTGGGTGGGATAGTTGAGTTGACAGGATAGATATAGGGTAGTTTGTGGAGATAGGATTGTTAAGGAGAGGCTGAGTTGACAAGATGTATAAGAAAAATAAAATAACTGGCGGGGATTCATCCGGCTGGAGTGGAGAAATATATAAAATAAAAATGAGGGTATGGCTTGACAAAAAGATGAACACGAGCTATAATTGAACAAAAGTTCAAGATTGGAGAGAGACATGGCTCAAGTATTAAAAGATGAAACACGGGAAAATATTTTAAAGGCAGCGTTGCAGGAGTTCTATGAAAAAGGGTACAGGCCAGCAGCTATGCGTGAGATTGCGGGCAGGGCTAAAATACCAACAGGGCTGATTTATTCTTATTATAAAAACAAAGAATCCCTTTTTGATGCTGTCCTCCGTCCGGTCCTTTATGATTGGGAGAGGGTGCTCACTGCTAGGGATGACGGCCATTCAGAAGTCATTTATGGACTAAGTAGGGCAGAAACAGAATGCCTGCTGAATTTATTCGAGCACAGGCAGGAATGCATTATCTTATTTGATAAAAGTGGCGGCACAAAATATGAAACAGAAAAGGACCGGTTTATTGCGGCAATAGAAGAGCATCTGAATAAACATAAAAAGGATACCGATGGGGATGAAATATTCATCCATATTATTGCCAATAATTTTGTGGATGGGCTGATGCAGGTTATGTACCATTATAAGGGAAAGGAATGGGCGATGATGATATTGCATAAATTATCGGAAATGTATTTGTCGGGAATTGGTTTATAGGAGCCAGTTCCTTTTTTTACCGAACAATATTGAAT
>VSNE01000388.1 GCA_009774155.1 Lachnospiraceae bacterium | reverse complement strand
TGGCCGAAAGCTGTTTTTATACTTTCGGCCACCTGAAATTTTAAAATAATACTGGGTTTTATATCCTTAACTTAATTGACCTTGCTTTTGCAGCAGCCCTTTAAGTCATTAAATCTCAGCCTGCTTAAGAAGATCCGGCACCTTTGACTCCCAGCCCAGCGCCATGATATGTACGCCCTGGCAATACGGCTTACATTCTTTGATAATGCGTGCGGCAATCTCCACACCGGTGATACCTGCTTTGGTTTTTTCCTTGTCCTTTTTAAGCTCGTCAATCATTTCCTGAGGAACATGAATACCGGCAACATTATCATTCATGAATTTTGCCATTCCTGCTGATTTAGGAATTACGATTCCAAGCTGAACCGGTTTGCCGAACTGTTTTGCCTTTTCCATGAATTTAATAAACTTCTCCGGCTCATAAACTGCCTGGGTCTGGAAATAGTCCGCGCCTGCGCGAACCTTCCGCTCCATTTTTGCAAGCTGTGCGTCAACAGAATCGCTGCAAGGAGATACAACTGCTCCTTTGGCAAATTTAGGAGGCTCGCCAACCAGCTTATTTCCGCCCAGGTCTTCGCCTTCCTCCAGTTTTTTCACTGCATGAATCAAAGAAACGGAATCCAGGTCAAAGACAGGCTTTGCCTGCGGATGATCGCCCATCTTGGTATGATCTCCTGTTAAAAGCAGCAGATTCTCAATCCCCAGCATAGCGGCGCTCAAAAGATCTGACTGCAGCGCTATCCGGTTTCTGTCACGACAGGTCAACTGGTAGATAGGTGTCAGCCCTTTGTCCTTCAGAGCTTTGCACGTTGCCAGAGAACCAAGACGCATAACGGAGGACTGATTATCTGTCACGTTAACCGCCGTAATACCGCTCAAATAAGTTTTCGCTTCTTCCAGCAAATGTTCAATATGAATTCCTTTTGGCGGGCCTACCTCTGCCGAAACCACAAATTCACCACGTTCAAATAACTCAGTAATTTTCATTATACATTGCTCCTAATCATTATAAATTTTAACAGTCTCCCTATTTAGACACTTCATCATCTGTTGCGTAATTACGTACCTGCGTCGGGCACTTCAACGCATCCAAACGCCCTATTTTTTCAAGCCGTCTGTAAATACGTTCCCAGCCGCATTCCATATTGCTGTCCCGTTCGCATTTGCCGTTTTTGGAACCGCCGCACTGTCCGTTGACCAGACTCTTGGAACAGGCAGTAATCGGGCAGATTCCGCCGGTTAAATTCAGGTAGCATTCACCGCATTGACCGCAATCGTATTCCAGCGGAGTTACGCCCTGGAATCCCGGTAATCTGCAGGTATCGCAGCCTGCGCATACCATTTTATCCTCCAGATATTCAGCAATGGTCTGCACTCCGACACCGCAGGAAAATACCAGCACCATATCGGCAGCTTCGATCTCGCCCATATGCTTCTGGAGACGCAGCTTCATATTTTCCGGATTGCATATGTAGTCTGTTGTCATAACTCCGGTCACCTTTCCGGAGGCTCCCAGTTCCTTCTGGAGTTCTGCGGCTTCCTTTTCCGGAAAAGAGACTTCCTTGCATCCCTGGCAGTTAATGATAAAAACCTTTTTCCCGCCTACCAGTGATACGATAGTTTCCTTTGCTTTTAATTGGGTAATTAACATATCACTTCATCTCCCTTACTGCAGTTTTTCCGGCTTTGATTTTGGTGACTAACGGAATCTTAGAGGAACAGATGTACTCGCAGCACCTGCACTCAATACAATCCATGATTTTTTTATCCTTTACGCCCTGCCAGTTCTTCTCATCCGCATATTTTGCGAAATACAGCGGGGAAAGCTCCATCGGACATACATCCACACAGCGTCCGCATTTGATACACGGCTGTTCTTCTGTATGATCAGTATCAACGACAATGATTCCGTTGGAACCCTTCATAATCGGTACATTCACATCGGAAAGGACAAAGCCCATCATCGGCCCGCCTGCTTTAATTGTAATATCATCGCCTGTCACGCCTCCGCAGAAGTCGATCAACTCTTTGGTGTTGGTGCCGATCTTCACAATATAATTGCCCGGATTCTTCAGCTTTTCACCGGTTACGGTTACAACGCGCTCAACCAACGGCATACCTTTCTGAATTGCGTCAGCGATCGCCTTTGTGGTACTGATATTGCTTACGACACAGCCTACGTCTGCAGGCAGCCCGCCGCTCGGCACCTGTCTTTTCATCACGCGCTTAATCAGCATCTTCTCAGCGCCCTGCGGGTATTTTGTCTTAGCTACCACAACCTCTATATTGCTGCAGCCTGCTGTTTTCTCTTTCATAAGCTCAATGGCATCCGGCTTATTATCTTCAATTACGATAATACCCTTTTCCGCGCCTACTGTCTTGATGATTGCCTTAAGGCCAAAGACCACATCGTCTGCAAACTCCAGAAGCACCCTGTGGTCTGCGGTCAGAAGCGGCTCGCATTCGCAGCC
>VSNE01000387.1 GCA_009774155.1 Lachnospiraceae bacterium | reverse complement strand
GTATATTGACAGTCATAATTAATGATATCCTTTGTAATGGAATCCCTGTTATATTTCGACGAAACAGTTATTACCGCATTCTCCGGCAGATCGTACATCACCTCTCTCGGATTCTTTACAATTTCACCGCAAAACGACTTTCCCTGCTTTTCGGCGCTGTTATCAACTATCGCTCCGATTTTAATCCCTCTGTCATGAAAATAAGCAATTTCTATTTTTGCAGATTCATTCATTCCAAAAATAACGATATACCCATTTTTGTATTCCTTCTTTGAGAAAAAAACATCCAATCTGTCAAGACAGTAACTATATTTATTGTCAATATACAATTTCGTTCACCTCGTCTTATATACTGTAAATATTTCTCAGATAATGCTTCTTTATATAGTTCTCTTCCGCTGTCTGTATCTGTCTCTGCATGATCTGAAACTCCGTTTGCTAAACTTCTCTTGTCATACGTATCCTCCAAAATCTATATAAGAAACTGTCTGATGCATTTTCCGTTTTTCCACAGGCGGCAGCGTCATATAATCGTCATAGCTCCATGTAAGCCAGGTATCCCATGCGGATGTCACCATAGCTTTCATATCTTCAAAAGGCAAATCTTCCGTCCGGTAAAACCATTCTCTGTATATTCCCTTGTCCCTTTCCTTTCTTTTCTTCTTTTCCTGAAAGGGCAGACTGCGGATTTTCTTTTTATATTCTTTATAGGCTTTCTTCCCAAGCTCCAATTTTCTGCGTTCATAATTGCCCATAAGCCCCCAGCACGCAACCCGTTTCGTTTCTCTTCCAAAATTTAAAAAACTTATGATCTTCAGAATACGGAGCGCGCTTGTCCTTGGAAAACGCATTAAAATCCGGAATCCCCATCGTCCGCATATACTTTTTGATTTTAATACTCCCACAGGCGAATACAACATTTTCCGCATTAATTTTGCCAGAATACTTTGTAACTGCATAATGAAAAAAATATCTGATATGCCGTCCCGCGGAAATATATCCACAAATAAGCCGTTGCGCGCTTTCATATGTTCCTGCCCGGCCCGTACAAATTTTGTCCCCTTTAATAATATCCGTCCATATATCAGCCGGTAATTCGGATCGGTATCCATCGTCTGCGCAAAATATTTATCAGTATCCAGTTCTGTCTTACATATCTCAAAAAATCTGTCATAATCCTTCCGCAGCATTGTAATGTCTATATCGTCATCCCACGGGATAATGCCGCCATGCCGGACTGCCCCAAGCATAGAGCCTCCGCACAAAGTATAGCGCAGGCCATGCTTCCTGCAGATATGATCAATATCTTTTAAAATACCCAGCTCCAGAAGCTGCATTTTTCTTAATGTTTCACTATCCACTTCTAACGGTTCTTTGACTTCCACTGCAAATGTTCCTTCTTACTCTCTTTATACCAGAATTTCTTTTCCGGCCAGCTCGTATAATACGGATAATAGTTTGTTATTATCGGCAATTGTCAGATTGCCGATATGTCCGATACGAAATACTTTTTCAGCCAGCTCCCCTCCATTGGGGCATATCCATATCCCATATTCATTTTTCAATATCATAAATATTTCATACGCAGAACACCTTCTTGTGGATACGGCAGTAACGGCGTTGGACATTTTCCCGCTGTATATATCCAGCGGAAGATTACACATATTTTCACGGAAATGTCCGGCCAGCTTCCGTACCCGTTCTATCTCTGTTTTTACTCCGCCCAGCTCTTTTATTTTCAGAAGACGGGCATGCATCTGCAATAAAATTCCTACCGCCGGGGTATACGGCGTCTGTCCGCGTTCCATGTTCTTTAATGCGCTTTGAAGATTCAGATACAGGCCTTTACAGTGATTGTTTTCTATGCGGTCAAGCGCTCTTTTGCTCAATGTCAAAAAAGAAATTCCCGGAGGACATCCAAGAGCTTTCTGCGAACTGGATATCAGCACATCGACGCCGCTTTTTTCCATGTCTATCTCATCCGTAAGAAAAGCGCTGATGGCATCTACAATAAAAAAAATATCATTGTCACGGCAGAATCTGCTCAGCATGGATAAATCGTACAGCACGCCGGTGGACGTTTCATGAAGGTTTACCAAGAGCGCTGTGTATGATTTGCTTTCAAATGGACTGAGCTGATCACAGGTCAGCGTTTTTCCGGATTCACACTTTACTTCCGTATGGGGAATCTCATAGCTTTTACATAACTCGGCAAATCTTTTTCCAAAGCTTCCCCCGTTTATAACAAGCGCCTTATCCCCCGGGGACAGCGTGTTGGCTACGGCCGCTTCCATGGAAGCGGTGCCCGAGCCTGACAGAAACACACACCTTGCGTCTTTCGGAGCATATGTAAATTCCTTTATCAGTTTTTCGTTTTCCAAAAGAATTTCTGAAAACTCAGAGGTTCTGAAGTAGGGAACATCCTGTCCCCCGATATATTTTACTTCTTCAAATGCCTGTACAGGCCCCACC
>VSNE01000386.1 GCA_009774155.1 Lachnospiraceae bacterium | reverse complement strand
ATTAAATATATACTAATAAAAAACACAGTGGTTTTTAAAATACGGCTGTGGAATAAAAAAAGGGGGTTTGGTAGTATGAACAGCGAAAACAACGGAAATGCAAAGAAGGGGCTGAGTCCGGCGCTGAAGTATTTCTTTGGCGTGGGGGATGCCGGGTTTGTCCTGATGAGTAATATTGAGACATTTTACTTTATGACATTTCTGACAGACCTTGCCGGGTTCAGCGCAGTGATTGCGGGTATGATCAACTCGGTATTCACTACAGTGGATGCGTGTCTTTCCTGGCTGTATGGGGGAATTATCAACGGAACAAAGGCAAAAAGATGGGGGCGTTACCGTTCCTGGCTTTTGATTGTACCATGGATGGTTCCGTTTCTGTATGCATTTATGTTTCTGCGTATCAGTGAAAATGAGATGCTTTCCGCGGTTGTTATTATTGCGGCGGCTATTTTGTCCCACGTAGTATGGAACTTTGGATATGTGGCAAATGCCACGCTGGTCAGCGTGGTAGGAAAAACGCCGGAAGATAAAGCGACACTGGCTTCTTCACGCGCGACCTGGAATAATATCGGCGGACTTTTGTTTTCCTATCTGGGCCTGCCGTTTGCGACGCTTCTGGCAGGGTTCGTGGGTGAGAAAAACAAATTTGCAGCAGCAGCTTTTTGCCTTGGAATTTTAATGGTGGTGACTTATTTTGCTCATTTTAAAATGACAGAGGGATATGAAGAGATTGAGACAGAAGAACAGGCATCCAGGGGGAATGATAAAACAAAGGTAACAATTTCGGAGATGTTTGCATCTCTGTTTAAGAATCCTCCGCTTATGGTTCTGATGCTTGCGGATTTGGCAAAATGGTGCGTAAAGTTCGTAACGGCTGCATCGGCAATTTATTATTTCCGCGACGCGGCAGGGAATCCGGGTCTTATGAAGGGCTATACGCTCAGCGTATCATTGGGGGCAATTCTGGGAGCATTTTCCATGCGCTACATTGCTAAGAAGCTTTCTTCCCGCACAACGATGATTGTATCTTATGCAGGGATGGCAGTTTCCATGTTCCTGATCTATATTATGTACACCAATCCTGTGGTTGTCATCGGGCTGATGACGCTTGCCCATGTATTTTACGGTATGGCATTTGCCGCATCACCGGCTCTGTATGCAGATACGGTTGTATATGCTACATGGAAGACCGGCCGGGATGCGTCGGGCTGGATTATGGGTCTGCAGAATCTTCCGCTGAAGGTGGGAGTGTTTATGAGAGGCGTCATTCTCAGCGCGTGTCTGGTGGCGGTAGGCTGGCAGTCAGGCGTGGCTCTGGAAGGAAGCGCCCGTCAGGGAATGACCATTGCCTTTGCTTTGGTTCCCGCTATCCTGTGTCTGGCAGGAATGGTGCTGCTGATGGTTGGCTTTAAGATCACGAAAGACAAGGTAGTACAATATCAGGCAGAAATTGACGCCAGACATTAAGACAGAATAAGCATATTGGAGGTAGAAGACATGTTAACAGCTAAAGAGAATTTTCTGGAAACCTTAAAGCCGGACGGAAAGCCGGACAGGCTTGTGAAACAGTATGAGGGAAATGTGTTTTTCCCGCCCAACCCTGCGTCGATGTATATCAGAGGAAAACGGTATGCAGGTATGGAACCGTTGATTGACCGTTTTGGAACGACTATTTTGTGGCCGGAGGGACAGGTTGCCGCTATGCCTCATGTTACGGAGCAGAATAAGGTGATTAAAGATATTACCGAGTGGAAGGATCAGCTTGTGATGCCGGATCTGGAGGCAAATTGTTCACAGCCGGAACAGTGGGAGCCGTTTATTAAGCAGGCCGGGGAGCTTCGGGCTAAGGATCAGCTTGTGATGGCATTTATGCCCACAGGTGTATTTGAGAGGCTTCATTTTCTGATGGGATTTGAAGATATGCTGATGAATTTCCTGCTGGAGCCGGAAGATATGATGGATTTGTGCAATGCGATCGGAGAGTATCGTTATCAGTATATGAAGCTGATCGTGGATTATATTAAGCCGGATGTGATGCTCTCCCATGATGACTGGGGTTCCAAAAATTCTCTGTTTGTAAGACCGGAAACCTGGCGTGAGTTTATTAAACCGCAGTATGAGAAAACATATAAATATATGAAGGAAAAGGGAGTCATCATCATACACCATGCAGATTCCTTTATGGAGCAGATTGCAGAGGATATGGTGGACCTGGGAATCGATGTCTGGCAGGGTGTGCTTCCGGAGAATGATATTCCGAAGCTTCAGAAGCAGTTGAACGGAAGAATGACCCTGATGGGCGGTATTGACGCCTCTATCGTGGACCGTGAAGATTCCACAGAGGAAGAGATCCGCAAAGAGGTAAGACGCGCCTGCAAGGAGTACGGACCGGGCGGACATTTTATCCCATGTATTACCTATGGAGCTCCCGGCTGTCTGTTCCCGCATGTAGATCCAATCATTGATGACGAGATTGAAAAATATAATAA
>VSNE01000385.1 GCA_009774155.1 Lachnospiraceae bacterium | reverse complement strand
GTTACAGTTTTATCCTTTGCATTAGAAGGACTTACCGTTACATTATAAATCAAAAAACAATCGTCTACCTTTTGAAATTCAGAAAATATAAAGAATCTTCCCTAATTCTACAATAAAATTCATACTACCTGTGTTTCATCTCACCGAACCAATCAGTTCGCGGATATCTTTCACTTTATACTTTCTCATATAAGCCTCTATCCCTTCTGCCGTCTCCTTGGCGGCAAAAGGATTTGAAAAGTTGGCGGTTCCCACAGATACGGCGGTTGCCCCTGCCAGAATAAATTCCATGGCATCATCCCCATTGCAGATTCCTCCCATTCCGATAATCGGAAGCTTCACCGCGTTTGCCGCCTGATAAACCATACGGACTGCCACCGGCTTTACCGCCGGGCCGGACAAGCCTCCGGTTTTATTGGCGAGCGCAAAGGTTCTCCGGTGAATATCAATCTTCATGCCGGTAAGCGTATTAATCAGAGAAAGCACATCCGCGCCTCCGGCTTCCGCCGCTTTGGCCATCTCTGTAATATCCGTTACATTCGGACTTAACTTCATGATAATCGGCTGCTTTGCATATTTTTTCACTTCCCGGGTAATCGCCTCCAATGCTTTCGGATTCTGCCCGAAGGCGATACCGCCCTCTTTCACGTTCGGACAGGAAACATTGATTTCCAGAAGGTCAACCGGTTCGGAGGAAAGACGCTCCGCTACCCTGCAATAATCCTCCGTTGTCTTTCCGCAGACATTGACAATAATTTTCGTATCATATTTCCGCAGATACGGAATATCTCTCTTTATAAGTATCTCTGCACCCGGATTCTGAAGCCCGATGGCATTGAGCATTCCGCCTCTGGTCTCCGCAATCCTGGGCGTTGGATTTCCCGGCCAGGGCACGCTGGCAACCCCCTTTGTCACCACAGCTCCCAGCACTCCCAGATCATAAAATTCACTGTATTCCTCTCCGGAGCCAAAGGTTCCGGACGCCGTCATAACCGGATTTTTAAGCTCCACTCCGGCAAGCGTCACTTTTGTGTTAATGCTCATACTCATGAAAGCTCCACCTCCGTACTTAAAAATACCGGACCGTCCTTGCAGATCCGTTTGTTATGCACATGCGTATGCCCGTCCACTTCCACGGACTGACAGACACAGGCCAGACAGGCGCCGATACCGCAGGCCATGCGCTCCTCCATGGAAAGATAACACTCAATATCGTTTTCTGCCGCATACTCCTTAACAGCACGAAGCATAGGCCTGGGGCCGCAGGCATAAATAATATCCGCGGTCAGGCCGTTTTCCCTGACCGCGTCCAGCACGTTGCCCTTCGTACCGGCGCTTCCGTCCTCGGTTGCAATATAAAGCGCTCCGTTCCCGCCAAGCTCCTCTGTCAAAAACTGCTCGTCCCTGTATCCGGCAATGATCTGAACCTGACAGTCCAGCTCCTTTGCAAGCTGTACCATCGGCGGAATGCCGATACCGCCGCCCATCAAAAACGCTTTTTTCCCTTTTAACGGAAAGCCGTTGCCAAGAGGTCCTAAAATCTCTACTGTGTCTCCCTTCTTCAGACGGGAAAATTCTTCTGTCCCCTGTCCGGCTATACGGTACACAATCCGGAGCCTTCCCGTCCCCCTGTCTGTCTCGCAGATGCTGATTGGCCTTGGCAGCATCCGGCTCTCATCCTTGCTGTATACGGAGATAAACTGCCCCGGCTTCGCTTCCGCCGCAATTTTCTCTGTCTGAAGCCACAGACTGTACACGTCTGAGGCAATTTCCCTTTGTTCGGTTACTGTGGCAAATTCTCTGCTTTTCAAGGTCTGTCCTCCTGATAATCTATTTTGCTGCTTCCAGCGCGCCGCCAATGTCCGCAATCATCGCTTCCACTGCCGCGCGGGAGGCATCTGCGAAATTCTGCGCGCCATATTTTGCATAAGCTTCCTGCTTATAGGCCGCAATAATGCCGCGGGAGGAGTTTACGACAGCGCCGAGTCCGTCCTCGTTGAAGAAATGAACCAAATCCTTGCCCTGCCCGCCCTGCGCTCCGTAGCCGGGCACAAGGATAAAGGCTTTGGGCATCACTCTTCTAAGCATCCTCCCCTGCTCCGGGTAGGTAGCTCCGACCACAGCGCCGATATAGCTGTAGGAACCGCCCATATGAGCCATCCCCCACTCTGCCACCTTTTCTCCTACCAGCTCATACAATGGCTTTCCATTGATTAACTGATCCTGAAATTCCCCGCTGGAAGGATTGGAGGTCTTTACCAGAATAAATAATCCCTTCTTTTCCTCCCTGCAAACCTCGACAAACGGCTGGATGCCGTCGGAGCCAAGATAGGGGTTTACCGTAATAAAATCCTCGTCAAAGCCTGTGTAGGTCCTGCTTCCCACCTGTATCTTCCCAAGGTGCCCGACCGCATAAGCAGCAGAGGTAGAGCCAATGTCCCCCCGCTTCACATCGCCGATCACAACCAGATCTTTGGATTTACAATAGTCC
>VSNE01000384.1 GCA_009774155.1 Lachnospiraceae bacterium | reverse complement strand
AAAATATGAACAATTATGGAAGGAAGAACCAGTATGGAAGAAAATGTAGTAAAATTCAGTGAGAAGTTAAAAGAACTGCTTGCTCTGGCGAAAAAGAAGAAAAATGTCCTGGAGTACCAGGAGATCAGCGACTTCTTTCACGATATGGAACTGGATGCGGAGCAGTTTGAAAAAATCCTGGATTTTCTGGAGCAAAATAATATTGATGTGCTCCGAATTACAGATGACGACGATGACAGTAATATTATTCTGACCGATGAGGATGAGGTGGATGTGGAGCAGATTGACCTTTCTGTTCCGGACGGGGTGAGCATTGAGGACCCGGTCAGAATGTATCTGAAAGAGATAGGTAAGGTTCCGCTTCTGAATGCGGATGAAGAGATTGAGCTGGCAAAAAGAATGGAGCTGGGCGATGAAGAGGCGAAAAAACGTCTCGCAGAGGCAAATCTTCGCCTGGTTGTGAGCATTGCCAAGCGTTATGTGGGGCGGGGCATGCTGTTTCTGGATCTTATTCAGGAAGGAAACCTGGGGCTGATTAAAGCGGTTGAAAAATTTGATTACCGCAAAGGCTATAAATTCAGTACGTATGCAACCTGGTGGATACGTCAGGCAATTACGAGAGCGATTGCGGATCAGGCCCGTACGATCCGTATTCCGGTGCATATGGTGGAGACGATCAATAAGCTGATCCGGGTATCCAGGCAGCTTCTGCAGGAGCTTGGAAGAGAGCCCCAGCCGGAGGAAATTGCAGAGGAGATGAATATGCCGGTAGAACGTGTGAGGGAGATTCTGAAGATCTCTCAGGAGCCGGTGTCTCTGGAGACTCCAATCGGCGAAGAGGAAGACAGCCATTTGGGTGATTTTATTCAGGACGACAATGTTCCGGTGCCGGCGGAGGCGGCGGCCTTTACCCTTCTCAAGGAACAGCTGGTAGAGGTTTTGGGCACGCTGACAGAGAGAGAACAGAAGGTACTCCGCCTCCGTTTCGGACTGGACGACGGAAGGGCGCGTACGTTGGAGGAGGTAGGTAAGGAATTCAATGTTACCCGTGAGCGTATCCGTCAGATAGAAGCAAAGGCGCTCAGAAAGCTCCGTCACCCAAGCCGGAGCCGTAAGCTGAAAGACTTCCTCGATTAAGAAAGGCTTTTTTATGCAGTTGTCGAAAAGAATGCATCTGCTGGCTTCCAAAGTGACAGAAGGGAACCGGCTGGCGGATGTGGGAACGGATCATGGATACATTCCGATTGCACTGGTACTTGAAAAGAAGATTCCTTCAGCCATCGCGATGGATGTGAATCAGGGCCCCCTTGAACGGGCCAGAGCACATATCCATACCTACAGGCTGGATACATATATTGATGTCCGTCTGTCTGACGGCCTTCACGGGCTGGAGCCGAAAGAGGCGGATACAGTGCTGATTGCAGGCATGGGAGGAGCCCTGACAGTACGGATTCTGAGAGAAGGGTCCCATTGTCTGGATACGGTGAAGGAACTGATTCTTCAGCCCCAGTCGGAAATCCGTCTGGTAAGAGAATATATTTGCGGTTACGGCTTTTGCATTACAGAGGAGGATATGGTAGAGGAGGATGGAAAATATTATTCTGTTATCAGGGCCGTTCACGGACAGGCAGCTCCTTTGAATAACGATATGCTCTGTTATGGGGATATCCGCGTGCAGAACTCACCGGAGATTCTGCTCTCTTATATTCAGGAAGAATATGAGAAATGTGAAAGGATTCTGGAAATTTTAAGGGAAAAGGGACAGGAAAATACAGCGCGGATGGAGGAACTGACAGAGAAGAGCAGGAGACTTGCCCGCGTGCTTGGACAGCTTTTAAAGCTGAGAGCAGTGATTTGATTTAAAAAAGAGGAGTGAAAACAGGATGAAATGCAGTGAAATCTGTACGTTGCTGGAGCGGGAATATTCTCCGGAATATGCCTGCGACTGGGATAATGTGGGTCTGCTTGCAGGCAGGAGGGACAAGGAAGTAAGGACGATCCTTCTGGCGCTGGATGCCACCGATGAAACGGTTCGTATGGCGGTGGAGCAGAAGGCGGATATGCTGATTACCCATCATCCGATGATTTTTTCGGCTATGAAACGGGTAACAGACGAGGATATGAACGGCAGACGCCTGCTTGCATTGATTCAGAATGATATTTCCTATTATGCCATGCATACAAATTATGACGCAAGAGGAATGGCGGATCTGGCCGCGAGGCTTATCAACCTTCAGGAATGCACCGTTTTGGAGGAGGTAAAGGACGGGGAAGGCATCGGCAGGGTTGGCGTGCTTCCGGAGCGCATGACTCTTGCAGAATGTGCCCGTTTGGTAAAAAAAGCATATGATATTCCGAACGTAAAAATTTTCGGAGCGCCGGAAACAGTGGTATATTCAGCGGCAATCTGTCCGGGCGCCGGGAAGAGTACGATGAAGGAAGCCCTGAAATTCGGCTGTGACGTATATATTACCGGAGACATTGACCATCATACAGGG
>VSNE01000383.1 GCA_009774155.1 Lachnospiraceae bacterium | reverse complement strand
GTAACCACATCCGCCCTTTTAATCACATCCGCCGCTTTTTGGGTCATGTGCTCATAACCCCCCGGACCGAAGCCAACCACATATAATTTTCCCATCTTTTAATTCTCCTTTAAATGTTCAAAAAATCTTCTCAAATCATCGGGATTGGAATGATCCCTAAGCCGGTAAAACATTTTATCAATTGCCTTTTCAAAGCCTTTCTTCTCAGCCTCCTCAAGCATCCATTCCTTCAGCCTTGCAATCTCCGGAAGCGCCTGCTGAAACACCATCCAGCGTTCAAAATCCAGCCGGGCTTCCTCCAGAATCTGATCCGCCGCCAGCGCCTCATGCTGCTTTTTTTCATTATTTGCCTTTGCCAGCTCCCGGAAATCATCAATATCATAACGTTTCACTCCCGGCAGCCATTCTACTTTTTCTTCAATATCAATGGGCACCGCCAAATCCACCAGCACTCTCGGCTTTGAGGTGAGCATATTTTTCGCCAGCTTTTCATAGGTCAGGGTATAATGCGGACTGCCTGTGGCGCTGATGATCACATCCATATCGTCCACCAGCTGATACCGGTTCTCATACTCCATTATCTGATAGGTAACCTTGTGATGACGGTCCTCATGAGCCTGACTGATATTCCGGGAAGTGATATAGACCTCCGCGCCTTCAATACACTGCAGGTTTTTCAGCACAATGCCGCCGATTTTGCCGGAGGCTCCGATCAGCATGACTTTCCGTCCGTGCAGAGAGCCAAGCGTCTGCTCCGCCGCCTTAATCGCCATCGTTGCCGTCGAAACGGTAGTCCGGGACAGATCGGTCTCTGTCTTCACCCTTTTAGATGCCGTCACGGCAAAACGGAACAACGTATTCAGATATACATTACAGGTTCCCGCCGACCTCGCCTGTTCATGGGCCCGTTTGACCTGACCCAATATCTGATCCTCTCCCATGACCATGGAGTTCAGCCCCGCGGCTACGTGGAACAGATGCCGGATCGCTTTTGTCCCGCTGTAAAAACGTATATAATCCCCGATATTTTCCAGCTCCGAAGCATCCGCAAATTCCAGAAGCAGATTCTGCATATGGGTAAAATTACTGCCCGGATATTCGGAATACGTATAAACCTCTGTCCGGTTGCAGGTGCTGAGCATCACACATTCCGACACGGGGGAGCGCTCCACCATCTGTTTCATCAGTTCAGTCTGCACCTGCTCCGGAAATGCAAACAGTTCCCGAACGGCCAGCGGCGCATTCTGATGGCTGATGCTAATCAGTGAAATTCCCATTTAATCGATCACTCCTTTGCGGAATTCTGTCGTAAAGGTTTTATCATATAATTTGGACAAATCGTATTCATTTCCAAGAAAATCTCCCACTACGGTCAGAGCCGTCTTATAGATTCCGGCCTCCTTCACCCGTTCCGCGATATTGGTTAAATCTCCATATACGATTTTCTGGTCCTCCCAGGTCGCCTTATAAACTACTGCCACCGGCGTTTCCGGCTTATAGGCCTGTCTTAAGACGGCGGACATCTCCTCCAGCATACCCGCGCTCAGAAAAATAATCATGGTAGAATTATGCTGCGCCAGCTCCACAAGCTTCTCCCTGGGGGGCATGGGGGTTCTTCCTTCCATACGGGTCAGAATGACTGTCTGACTGACTCCCGGAAGGGTGTACTCCTTCTTCAGAACTGCCGCCGCCGCCAGAAACGAGCTGACTCCCGGAATCACCTCGTATTCGATCCCCAGCTCATCCAGCCGATCCATCTGCTCCCGATGGGCTCCGAAAATAGCCGGATCTCCCGTATGTACACGGGCAACCTTCAGTCCTCTGCCTTCCGCATCCTTTATGACCTCTATCACCTCATCCAGATTCATCTTTGCGCTGTTGTAGATCACCGCATCCTTCTTCGCGCCCTCAAGCACCTGGGGATTTACCAGAGAGCCCGCATAAATGATCACATCTGCACTGTCGATGATTCTTTTCCCCTTGATTGTCAAAAGCTCCGGATCTCCCGGTCCGGCTCCAATAAATGATACCATATTTTTCTCTCTCCTTCTTCTGTACGATTTATTCACAAAAAAGAACCTGCGCTTCAAAAGCCACAGGTTCTTCATACAATACGCTTATCTTCTCCGCTTACAGGCGAATATGCAGGGACTACGTTCCGCTGCCGAAGGCTGTACTCAGGATCTGCTTTCATCGGAAGCTCACCTTTACCAGAAAGCAGGTTTCCTGACTCGCGGCTGCACGCTCTATCTTCCCTTCTCACCGCACAGGCAATGGGTCTTTCAGATATTACTTCCGCTTACAGTGACCGGATCGTTCAGGTCTTTCACCTGATTCCCTCTTCTGTCCAAAACGGACAGCACTTTCTGATGATTTATATCTAGCAGAAGCATATCACATTTACTGTCATTCGTCAATTTATCATCTTCCTTGAGTTTCCGCAAAATGTAGATTAAAAATGAATATAGCCTCCTAAAGTACCAATCTGCCAAGTTTTTGAGACA
>VSNE01000382.1 GCA_009774155.1 Lachnospiraceae bacterium | reverse complement strand
GACTTTGATCTGGTCAGCCTTCCGGGCCGCTAAGGACAGGACGTCAGGTGGAACGCCAGCATATGACTCATCATATCCACACGATAGGCAGTGTCCGCGGCTCCTCAAGCCATCAGCAAAATCCGTTCGTGATCCTGTGTGATAAAGATGCAACCGAAGATTACGGTAAATGCTACGGATTTTCTCTTGTGTACAGCGGAAATTTTCTGGCGGAGGCTGAGCTTGACCAGTATGATCAGCTTCGCTTTGTGATGGGAATCCATCCAAAACAGTTCTATTATGAGATAAAGCCTCAGGAAATGTTTGAGGGACCGGAGGTTGTAATGGCTTTTACCGAGCATGGCTTTACGGGACTCTCCCATCTGTATCATGACTTCTACCGTTCAAATCTGTGCGAAAGCAAATTTGTAAAGGATGTCAGACGGCCGGTGCTGATCAATAGCTGGGAAGCGGCCTTTATGGATTTTGACGACGTAAAGCTGGTGGAAATTGCCAGAGCGGCAAAAAAAATGGGCGTTGACCTTCTTGTTATGGATGACGGCTGGTTCGGAAAACGGGATGACGACAACAGCAGCCTTGGCGACTGGTATGTGAATGAAAATAAGATTAAATGCGGCCTGCATCAGTTGGTGGATCAAATTCATAAGCTGGGAATGAAATTCGGCATCTGGTTTGAGCCGGAAATGGTTTCTGAAGACAGCGACCTTTACCGCGCCCACCCGGAATGGACTATGCAGATTCCGGGCCGCCATGCAGTGCGCAGCCGCAATCAGATGGTTCTCGATATGAGCCGCAGGGATGTGCAGGATTATCTGATTGAGAAAATAAATGCGGTTCTTAACAGCGCCGACATTTTCTACGTAAAATGGGATATCAACCGTTCCCTTACCGATATCTGGTCCAATGAGCTTCCGGCAGAAAAGCAGGGCGAGGTCTATCATCGTTATATTCTTGGTCTGTACCGGGTGATGGACGGAATTATCAAAACCCACCCGGATATTTTGTTCGAGGGCTGCAGCGGAGGAGGCGGACGCTATGATCCGGCCATGCTGCACTACTATCCCCAGTATTGGGTAAGCGACAACAATCATCCCATTGACCGGCTGAAGCTTCATTACGGGACCTCCTTTGTGTATCCGGTTTCTACCATGGGAGCCCATATTTCTGACAGCGGCAGGCTGGTTCCGCTAAAGACAAAGGCAGTCGTCGCTATGTGCGGTACGTTCGGCTATGAACTGGACGCCACCCACCTTTCCGTAGAAGATCAGGAGCTGTGCAGGGAACAAAGCGAACTGTTCCGCAAATATTACCACATTATTTTCGATGGCGACTATTACCGCCTTACCAATCCGTTTGAGCCTGGCAACATGACTGCCTGGCAGCATGTGACAAAAGATAAGAGCGAATCTCTTCTGAGTGTGGTAGTGACAAATCTTACCTGCAACGGGCCCCAGGAATATATTCGTGCCAAAGGGCTGGAGGCAGATGCCATGTACGCCGTCAACGGAGAAGAAACAGTTTATTCCGGTTCTGCCCTGATGAATGCGGGCCTGCCTGTCAACAGGGAGGTTCCCGAGTATACGGCGTTCCAGTTTCATCTGCGGAAAAAACAGTCAAAAACCCCGCAGCAAGCTGACGGGGCATCAAACTTGTAGCGCAGCAGAGCTGCGGGGTTTTTGACCCTCGCGGCATTCGTCAAATGGATGCTTTGCATCCGCTTGACTCATTGCTCGCAGGAATAAAGATTTTATTTCTTCCGGATACGGCAATAAGGGGCATTCTGCCCCTTATTGTACAAAAGCTCCGATTATGCTGCTGTTAAAACAGGCGCAGATTCCTGTCCTGCCAAATTCTGTCCGTCAGACTTTGCCATCGTGACAGTACTGGTAGTTCCGCCGGAAATATAAGCTTTGCCGCATTCCGGGCAGATATTGGTGTGAAGAGTCACGCTCTGGCTGACTACCTTCCGGTCTTCGCGCTCTGCTTTCGCCCTTTCCCGGACCACATGCTCCATCTCGTGACCGCGTACCTTCAAAGCTGCCTGATCAGGCTTGATGCCTGCAGGGGTTTTAAAGGAAACTCCCATATCGTCCGAACGGTCTTTGTATTTACGCTTCTCGCACGTCTCGCATGTGCCGTCCTCTTCCGTCTGTCCGGTTCCTGCAGTTCCCTGCGCCTGGAAAGCATTGGAATCGGCATATTGGATACGCATTCTCACAGCCATCTCCGAAGCATCCGCTCCCGGCCAGAGGAGCTGTCCGGCGTTCATACGGTCTTGAACAGCCGTTCCCTCCTGTCCGCCCTCCAAAGCATAAGACTCGGACGGGACAGCGCCCACATACTGGATACGCATCCTTACAGCCGTCTCCGCAGCATGAAATTCCGGCTTCCTGAAGGAACCGGGCCTCCAGGATTCTGTTCCGCTGCCGCTTACGGCGGCAACCGGCCGCACGGGCAGAACCGGGCATTCAGGATTTGCAGCCCTCTGCCCTGTTTCCACACCGA
>VSNE01000381.1 GCA_009774155.1 Lachnospiraceae bacterium | reverse complement strand
AACATCTCCTTTGTTTTTTCACTTGATAGTATAGGTTGTTCAACTTTTCCTGTCCACACTTATATACTAACACCAATTTTTGCCTGCCGTAGAGTGCAGAATAGTAAAGTCGGGAATGTATTTGAGGATCGGCTTGCTGATGTATGGGTATGCCAGATGGAGAATTATCGGGATTACACAAAATTTGAGAAGTGTCTAAAATGCGAACTTTTAGCCTTCTGCCGTGGATGTCCTGCTGTGGCGAGCGGCAAGGATGGGAATTTTTATGCTGCCGATCCCCAATGCTGGAAGGAGGTAACAGCATGATTTCAAAAATGATGAAAGCCCTCGTTTTAGAGGAACCGACAAAAGCTGAAAATGCTGCATTGACTGATTATCCGGTACCGCGGGTTCGCCCCGGATGGGTGCTGGTAAAAATAAAAGCCTTTGGCCTGAACCATTCGGAGCAGATTTTACGGTTGAATGAGATTCAGGCAGATTATATTAAAAAACCTGTCATTCCCGGTATTGAGTGTGTGGGAGAAATTGCGGATGCTTCGGACAGCCATTTTGTGAAAGGGGAAAAGGTCGTGGCTCTGATGGGCGGCATGGGGCGCAGCTTTGATGGAAGTTATGCGGAATATGCCCTGCTCCCGGTTCATCATGTGTTTTCTGTAAAAACGGATCTGGGCTGGGCGGAAATGGCGGCTGTACCGGAAACCTATTTTACTGCGTGGGGATCGTTATTCGAGTGCCTGAACCTCAGGCGGGAAGATACTCTGCTTGTCCGTGGGGCTACTTGTGCGTTGGGATATGCAGCAATTCAGATTTCAAAGGCGCTGGGCTGCCATGTTATTGCCACAACACATAAAGATAGCAAGCTGCCGCTTTTGCAGGAGGCAGATCAGGCCATTTTGGATACAGGGAAATTAAAAGAAACTTTTTCCGGCGCGACAAAAGCATTGGAGCTTGTGGGGCCTAAAACGCTTTATGATACATTATGCTGCATGGAAAAAGGCGGCATCGTCTGCAATACCGGGATTTTAGGAGGAATCTATGGGATAAACGGTTTTGACCCGATTAAATATATACCAAACGGTGTGTATCTGACCGGATTTTTCAGTAATTACCCAACGTCGGAAATCATGGAGCAGATTTTTACATTTTTAGAAGAACACCATCTAAAGCCATTGCTTGGAGCGACATATTCATTTGAAAATATAAGACAGGCTTTGATCGATATGGATCATCATAATGTCAACGGAAAAATCATTATAACCGTCTGATTTCAGGAGAAATGCTATGGGAATGGAGCAAAAGACATATTTTAAGGTTGATAAATCAAAATGTACGAAATGCGGGAAGTGTATCAGCACTTGTTCCGGCATGGTAATACAGCCGGGCGAAGATGGCTATCCGGAAATGAAAGAATTTGAACGGTTCGGCTGGCGGGGCTGTTGGCGTTGTCAGCATTGTCTGGCAGTATGCCCACAGGGGGCAATTTCTATCTTCCATAAAAATCCGGAGGATTCCTTGCTTCCGCCTCCGGCTGAAATGGGAAATTATATGGAGCGGCTTATTGCAAACCGCCGTTCCTGCCGGAGATATCTGGATAAAAATGTTGATTCGCAGACTGTCAGCAGAATTTTGAATGCTATGGCTTGTGCGCCCACGGGCGGTAATTCCTGTGGTGTAGAATATACTGTGATTGACGATAGGGATAAGCTAAAGGAAATCTGGAAGGCTGCATATACAAAAATGGATGCGGATGCAGAAAAACATATCTATACCTCAAGCTTCAGTAATTTTTATTACAGTAAAATGAAACAATCTGAAAAAGCTTTGAGGAAAGGCGATCTGTTGTTTTGCGGTGCGCCCCACCTTTTTATCGCACATGAAAAATGTATGGGGAAATGGGCTGAAGATTCCAAAGTAAATTGTGACATTGCGACGGCATATTTTGAGCTGCTTGCAAACGCTTATGGCCTCGGAACAGTTATTATGAGCTATCCAATGGAAGTAATACAGCAGCTTGCTCCGCAAGCGGCCAAAATGCTGGGAATACCTGCGGATCACTATATGAAGCTGGCGGTCGGTTTCGGCTACCCGGAAATCAAGTATGCAAGAGGCGTACAAAAGGACAGGAACTTGAAGATTCACCGCTATACGGATGGCAGGCATTAAAAAGCTGTATTTGAAAGGGATGATGATAAATGGATTTTATGGATATTTCAAAAATGCGGGTTACGGTGCATAAATTTTCACAAAACCCGGTAGTGGATTTATCAAAGGAGCGCGACGATAAGGAACACGGAAAGGTATTTGGACAGCAAGGGAATCCTGCATTCTTTCAGTCGTAAGGGGAATCCGTATGACAATGCCTGTATCGAGTCATTCCATTCTGCGCTGAAAAAGGAAGAAATAAAAACTGCATAATCTTTCAACTTTTTTTGTCCAAAGTATTGACATAGGTCCAGGGTATCTGACCCAGAATGAATATAAGCTGGTAAGCCTTCTTGGAAGATATGCGGGGAAGGTGC